>NZ_JBWKZA010000022.1:0-106377 GCF_059424045.1 Pseudomonas sp. GW456-L12 | reverse complement strand
GACCGCGCTCATCCTGGGCTTCCCTCCCCACCTCGCTCCCCTTCCCGCTCGACCGAGCCACACCTCATCCGCTGTTGCAGCGGCCGCCGAATGCCTGTGCGCCTATCGCCGAGCCCACCCCGGGTGCCGGAAGTCATCTGCACCCGCGGGGCTGCCGCAAACTCAGTAGAACGCAATGAAAAAGGCCCGGATCATCGCTGATCCGGGCCTTTGGCGTGGCACTTAACGCTGAGCCAGAAAGCGCTCCCTGAGGCTGTCGAGCAAGGCAGGCGAAACGATCATGTCTTCATGGCAAGACTCGACCCTGAGCGAACTGCCTGGACGCTGACCTCCCGCCAGGGCACTGATGGCCTCCTCCAGCCGCATGACCCGGGCCGCGCTGTAGTCCGCGGACCACCACAAGTGCGGGCTGACCCGCAGCGGTCGGTAGCTATAGGCGGCAAACAGACGACGCAGGTCGTTGAACACCGTGTTCACCAGCGCGCTGTCGAACTCGGCCTTGAACAGCGTCACCGCCCGGTCCAGCTCCGCGCGCGGCAGGTCGGTATGGGCGACCATCCAGGCAAAGATGCTGTCCCAGGACAGTTGCGCCTCGTCTCTCAAGCGGCTGCCAATCAGCCCGGCCTGTGCCGGATAGAGCAGGCTCAGCTTGTCGATCACGGCCCGCCATTCGGACTCGGCGGCCAATTTTGCGGCAGGAACCTGCAACTCGACCTGCTGATGCGCGGCATCCTCGGGCGGGGTTGGGTCAAACAGTCCGAGGAAGCTGACCTCTTCGCCCATGGCCTCCAGTTCGCTGGCGGCGTCCATGGCGATGGAACCGCCCAGGGACCAACCCAGCAAACGATAAGGGCCGTGCGGCTGGACCTGCCTGATATTGCCGACATAACGCCGCACCATGGCCTGCCATGAGGTTTCGCTCCAGTCCTCCTGCAGATAGGCCTCGTTCAGCACCCCGTAGACCGCATAACGGTCCTTGAGCCGCGCCGCCAGCGAGAGGTAGCAATAGACGGTCCCGCCCGCCGGGTGGAAACAGAAAACCGGCTGCCCGGTTCCGCCCAGCGCGACGATGTTGTCAGCCTTGGACGCCTGGCGCGTGGTCGCGAACCGGGCCATTTGCTGCACATCGGGCGAAGTGAAGACGGTGTTGAGGCTCAACTCCAGCCCCAAGGCCTGCCTGATCTCACTGACCAGTCGCAAGGCATCCAGCGAATGGCCGCCCAGTTCGAAGAAGTTGTCGGTCAGGCCGACCCGGTCCAGTTTCAGTACATCGGCCCAGATCGCTGCGAGTTGTTGTTCCAGCTCGGTTTGCGGCGCGACATAGGCCTGCTGCACCTGGCTGGCATCGGCTTTGGGCAGGGCCTTGCGGTCCAGCTTGCCGTTCGGCGTCAGTGGCAAGGCCTCAAGGAACAACAGATAAGCCGGCACCATGTAGTCCGGCAGGTTGTCCTTGAGCCGCGCCTTGATGGCCTCACGCAGATTGGCCTGGCGCGCCACATCGAGCGCTACGTCGGTATCGGCCGGCACGATGTACGCCACCAGTTGCTGGCCACCATCGCCGTCCTGCGCCAGGACAAAGGCTTCGCGTACCGCCTCCTGTTGCACCAGTCGCGCTTCGATCTCTCCCAGCTCGATGCGGAAACCGCGCACCTTGACCTGATGGTCGATACGGCCGATGTACTCGATCACCCCGTCGTCGCGATAACGCGTCAGGTCGCCGGTGCGATACAGGCGACCGCCGTCCGTGGCGAACGGATTGGGCACGTACTTCTCGGCGGTCAGCGCCGGGCGGGCCAGGTAACCCCGGGTGACCCCGGCACCGGCCAGGTAGAGTTCTGCCGCGCTACCCGCCGGCACCGCTTGCAGGTCCGCGCCGAGGATGTAGCCCTGGGTGTTGCTGATCACCCGGCCGATATTGGCCCGACCGCCTTTTTCCCGACGGGTATAGGTCGAGTAAGTGGTGTCTTCCGACGGCCCATACAGGTCATAGACGTGCTGCAACCCCGGGTTCTCATAAAGCTTGTCGACCAGGCTCTGCTTCAGCGGTTCGCCGGCCAGGTTGATGATGCGTACGCCATCCGGAATCTGCCCGCCACGCTGCAGAGCGGCAATGGCCGACGGCACGGTATTGATCAGGCGCACCTGGTCGCGCGCCGGCAGCTCGGGCAACTCCAGGGCATTACGGGCCAGGACGATATAACCGCCAGCGGACAGGGTAACGAACAGCTCCCACACCGACAGGTCGAAACAGATCGAGGTCGAAGCCAAGACCCCTTGCAGATCCGCCGGGCTGTAAACCTGCAGCGACCAGTCGATCAGCGCCAACACGTTGCGGTGAGCGATGGCCACGCCCTTGGGCAGGCCGGTCGAACCCGAGGTGTAGATCACATAGGCCAGGTTATCCGGGGTCGCCACCGCCTGTGGATTCTCCGCGGAGTACCCATCGAGCCAGCCAGCGTCGGCATCCAGTTGCAGGGTTCGCACGGACTCAAGGGTTGGCAGGACTTCCAACAATGCGCGCTCGGTCAACAGAATCTGCGCCTGACTGTCTTGCAGCATATGGGCCAGGCGATCCTGCGGATAATCCGGGTCCAGCGGCACATAGGCAGCGCCGGCTTTCAGCACCGCCAGCAAGGCCACAACCATTTGCGTCGAGCGTTGCAAGGCCACGCCGACGCTCACTTCAGGCCCCACACCCAGCTCGATCAGCTTGTGCGCCAGGCGGTTGGCCCGGGCATTCAATGCCTGGTAGCTGACGCGTTGCTCACCGAAGATCAGTGCCTGGGCATCCGGGGTTTTAACCGCTTGAGCCTGGATCAGCTCATGCACACAGCGCTCGCTCGGGAAATGGCTGGCCGGCGGATTCCACTCATGGAGGATCCGCGACTGCTCGGCGGCCCCCAGCAACGGCAACTCGCCCAGGGACTGCTGCGCGTCGAGCATGATGCCCAGCAGCAGGTTTTCCAGGTACTCGCCCAACCGGGTCATGGCCGCCGGGGAGAACGACGCCAGGGCGTATTTGAACTCCAGGGACAGGCTTTCACCCACACCCACCAGCAAGGTCAGCGGGTAGTTGGTCTGCTCAAAGTTGCCCACGCTACCGAAGCGCAATGTTCCAGGCGCGCCCTGCTCCAGGGCTTGCGAGACGGGGTAGTTCTCGAACACCAGGATATTGTCGAACAGGGCTTCGCCACCCAGGCCGGCCCAGCGCTGCACTTCATACAGCGGCGTATGTTCGTAGTCACGCAAGGCCAGGTTGTGGCGTTGCACCGCTTGCAGCCAGTCGCGCGCCGTCATGTCCGGACGTGGCGTGGCCACCACGGGCAAGGTGTTGATAAACAGACCGATCTGCTGCTCCACGCCTTTGAGTTCCGCGGGACGCCCGGACACCGTGGCGCCAAACGCCACCGTCTCCTGCCCGGTGCAGCGTTGCAGCAACAACAGCCAGGCGGCTTGCACCAGGGTGTTGACCGTGACCTTCTGCTGGCGGGCGAACTCGCCCAGGCGTCGGGTCTGCTGCGCATCCAGGCTGTGCAGATGGGTGGCATGGCCGCTGGCGCTCAACCCCTGCGCAGCCGCCACCATGGACTGGGCCAGGCGGGTCGGCTCGTCCAGGGCCACCAGTTGCTCTTTCCAGAAACGCTCGCTGGCCTGGGCGTCCTGACGCTGCAACCAAGCGATGTAATCGCGGTAGCGACCGGGCACATGGCCCGGCAACTGACCGGCATAACGTTGCAACACCTCGCCGAGCAGCTGCGAGTTGCTCCAGCCATCCATCAGGATGTGGTGGTTGGTGTAGATCAGGTGATGACGGTTTTCGCCAGTGCGCACCAGGGTCAGGCGCAGCAACGGCGCAGCGCTGAGCTCGAAACCGCGCTGACGCTCGGCATCGGCCAGAGTATCCAGGGCCTCTTGCTGTTGAGGCTGGCCACGCCAGTCATGCTCGACACAGTCCAGCACGATCTGCTTGTGCACGACTTGAACCGGCGTCGATAGCTCGCCTTGCCAGATAAAGCCGCTGCGCAAAATGTCGTGGCGATCGATGGCGTCCTGCCAGGCCTGCTGGAAGCGCCGCGGGTCGAGCCCGTCCACGTCCACCCGCAGCTGGTTGATGTAGTCGCCTGCGGCCTGCTCGTACAGGGTGTGGAACAGCATGCCCTGCTGCATCGGCGACAGCGGGTAGAGGTCCTCGATCTGCGCCACCGGCACGGGCAAGCGATCCAGTTGCTGCTGGCTCAGGCCCGCCAGCGGGAAGTCCGACGGCGTCACGCCACGGTGCTCGGGCTGGCTGCAATGCTCGATCAGCGCCCTGAGCTCCTCGGCGTACTCATCCGCCAGGCGCTGGATGGTCGCTGGCTCGAACATCGCCTGGCTGAAGCTCCAGCCCAGGCTCAGCTCGCCGCCATAGACCTGGCCATTGATGCTTAGCCAGTTGCCCAGCGGGGCCTCGGCACTCTGGTCTTCACCCTTGGCTTCACGGGCCGGCGTGAACAGCGCCTGCTCTTCATCGAAACTGGCATCGAACTGGCCCAGGTAGTTGAAGGTGATGCGCGGCACCGCCAGCAGCGCCAGGGCCTGCCGGGCCGCCTCGTCCCCCAGGTAACGCAGGGCGCCAAAGCCGATGCCCTTGTTCGGCACGGCACGCAGCTGCTCCTTGATCTGCTTGATCGAGTCGGCCAGGGCCGCCTGCGGCGTCAGCTTGACCGGGAACACACTGGTGAACCAACCCACGGTGCGGCTCAGGTCGATGTTGTCGAACAGCTCTTCGCGGCCATGGCCTTCCAGTTGCACCAGGGCACTGTCGCTACCGGTCCAGCGGGTGATGACCCGCGCCAATGCCGTCAGCAACAGGTCGTTGATCTGGGTGCGATAGGCCGCCGGGGCATCCTGCAGCAGGCGCTGGGTATCGCGCTTGTTCAGCCGGGTATCGACACTGCACGCGTGCTGGTTCTGCAGCCCGTCGCTGGCGTGATCCCTGGGCAGGCTCGAGTCGACGCCTTGCAGCTGTGCCTGCCAGTAACCCAGCTCCTGTTGCAGGGCCGCGCTGCTGGCATAAGCCTGCAACTGCCCGGCCCAGGCCTGGGTCGAACTGGACTTGGCCGGCAGCGGCCGGTTGCCCAGCAACGCCTGCAGGTCTTCCAGGAGGATCCGCCAGGACACCCCATCCACCACCAGGTGATGGAAGATCAGCAGCAAGCGCTGACTCTGGTCCGCCAGGGTAAAGAGCACGGCACGCAGCAGCGGGCCATCCTGCAGGTTCAGGCTGCGCTGGGCGCGCTCACTGAATTGCTGCAACGCCTGGTCGTTGGCCACGCTGGCCTGCCACAGCAGTTGCGCCTGCTCGTCGAACTCGGCGAACGCTGCGTTCCAGCCCCCCTCGCCCTCGACAAACCGCAGGCGCAAGGCGTCGTGCTGCACAGTCAACGCCTGCAAGGCCGTCTCCAGGACAGCCGCTTGCACAGGCTGGGCCGGTTTGAGCAAGACCGACTGGTTCCAGTGATGGCGCTCCGGCACCGGGGTGTCGAAGAACCATTGCTGGATCGGCAGCAGCGCCATCTGGCCACGCACCGGCCCTTGATCGATCTGCAACCCGCCCTCGCCCTGCTCCGCCACCGTGGCCAGCCCCTGCACCGTCTGGTGCTGGAACAGGTCTTTCGGGGTGAAACGGATGCCGGCCTGACGCGCGCGGCTGACCACCTGGATCGAGATGATCGAGTCGCCGCCCAGCTCGAAGAAGTTGTCGGTGACGCCGACCTGTTCCAGCTTCAGCACATCGGCCCAGATCGCCGCGATCTGTTGCTCCAGGTCGTTTTGCGGCGCCACATAAGTCTGCTGCATCAACTGGGCATCGACTTTCGGCAGCGACTTGCGGTCCAGCTTGCCGTTCGGTGTCAGCGGCAAAGCTTCGAGGAACAGCAGGTAGGTGGGCACCATGTAGTCCGGCAGGTTTTCCCGCAGCCGGACCTTGATGCTCTCGCGCAGTTGCGCCTGGCGTTCGGCACTGTGCGCCACGTCGGCGTCCACCGGCACGATGTAACCCACCAGCTGCTGGCCGCTCGGCCCCGGCTGGGCGATCACCGCCACTTCCAGTACCGGGTCCTGTTCCAGCAGCCGTGCCTCGATTTCACCCAGCTCGATACGGAAGCCACGCACCTTGACCTGATGGTCGACACGACCGACGTATTCCACCAGACCGTCGGTGCGATAGCGGGTCAGGTCACCACTGCGATACAACCGCGCCCCATTGGTGCTGTAAGGATCGGGAATAAAGCGCTCGGCTGTCAGCCCTGGCCGATCCAGGTAACCCCGGGCCACGCCCAGGCCGCCCAGGTACAGTTCGCCCGCCACCCCAACCGGCAGCAGGTTGAGGTTGGCATCGGCCACGTAGGCGCTGCGGTTACCGACGATATTGCCAATTGGCGCGTAGGCCGCGTCACACGGATCGCCAGCCTTGGCCTTCCAGATCAGTGGGGTAACCACCGTCTCGGTCGGGCCATAACCGTTGAAGATGTACTTGGGCCGCAGCACCCGCCAGGCCAGGTCGTAACTGGCCTGGGGCACTGCGTCGCCGCCGAAGCAGTAGACCCGCACCGCCGGCGGATTGCCGTCGCGCTCGGCGTGTACCGCCAGTTGTTGCAGGTACACCGGCGGGAACACGCCCACGGTGACGCCGTAGCGGTGCATCTGTTCGTAGGTGAATTCCGGTGACCACAGGCTGTCGTCGCGGATCAATACGCTGGCGCCGTAGATCAGCGGGTGCATCCAGCCTTCGTGAGAGCCGTCGAAAGCGAAGGACATAAAGTGCAGCTCGCAATCCGCCGGGCTCATTTCATAACGCTCGCCAGTGGCCAGGCTGTGCATGGCCAGCGGACCGTGGGATACCGCCACACCCTTGGGCAAGCCGGTAGAGCCGGAGGTGTAGATCACATAGGCGAGGTTTTCTTCGGCCAGATCCACTTCGGGTGCACTGGCGGGGTAGCCGGCAAAATCGGCCGCGCCTTCGACGCTGAGGGTCGGCAAACCGTCCGGAATCGGCAAGCGGTCCAGCAGGTGGCTCTGGGTCAACAGCAACCAGGCACCGCTGTCCTGCATCATGTAGCGCAGGCGGTCCTGGGGGTATTCGATATCCAGCGGCACATAGACCCCACCGGCCTTGAGCACCGCCAGGAAGGCCACCATGATTTCCGCGCAACGCGGCATGGCGATGGCCACCCGCACTTCCGGGCCGACGCCCAGCTCGATCAGCTTGTGCGCCAGCTGGTTGGCCTGAATGTCCAGCTCGCGATAGCTCAGGCGTTGTTCGGCGAACAACACCGCCGGCGCATCCGGGGCCTTGGCCGCCTGGTCGGCGAACAGTTGGTGGACAAAGCGGTTGGTCGGATAGACCACATCAGTGTGATCCCAGTCCTGGCGGATGCCACGTTGCTCTTCCAGGGTCAACAATGGCAACTCGCCCAGGCCCGTCTGCGGATGCGCCATCAGGCTCAGCAACAGGCTCTGCAAGTGCCCGCCCAACTGCACCATCGAAGCCTCGGAGAACGACTCGCGGGCGTAGATGAATTCGAACGACAGGCTCTCGCCCAGATTGACCGCGACCGTCAGCGGGTAGTTGGTCTGCTCATGGTTGCCCACCGTGCCGAACTGCAGTTGTGCCGGCGCGCCTTTTTCCAGCGCCTCGGACACCGGGTAGTTCTCGAACACCAGGATGTTGTCGAACAGCGCATCGCCACCCAGCCCGGCCCAACGCTGCACTTCGTACAGCGGCGTGTATTCATAGTCGCGCAGCGCCAGGTTGCGGCTCTGCACCGCCTGCAGCCATTGGCTCACGGTCATGTCCGGACGTGGCGTGGCCACCACCGGCAAGGTGTTGATGAACAGGCCCACTTGCTGCTCGATGCCCTTGAGCTCCGCCGGACGCCCCGCCACCGTGGCGCCGAACACCACGCTTTCCTGGCCGGTGCAACGCTGCAGCAACAGCAGCCAGGCCGCTTGCACCAGGGTATTGATGGTGACCTTCTGCTGGCGGGCAAATTCGCCAAGGCGCGCCGTCTGCGCCAGGTCCAGCTCGCGATGGTGCTGGCCGTGACCGGTGCCGGCCGGAATGTCCGCGACCCGGGACAGCGCCTGGGTCAGGCGGGTCGGTTCATCCAGCGTCTGCAGTTGTTCTTTCCAGAAGCTTTCACAGGCCTGGGCATCCTGGCGTTGCAGCCAACCGATGTAATCCCGGTAGCGACCGGGCGCATGGTTCGGCGCCTGGCCGGCATAACGCTGCAGCACTTCGCCGAGCAACTGCGAGTTACTCCAGCCGTCCATCAGGATGTGATGGTTGGTGTAGATCAGGTGATGACGCTGGTCGTCGATACGCACCAGGGTCAGGCGCAGCAAAGGCACCGCATCCAGCTCGAAGCCACGCTGGCGCTCGGCGGCGGCCAGGGCGTCCAGGGCTTCCTGCGGCTGTGGCTGGCCACGCCAGTCGTGCTCGCTGCACTCCAGGGCAATGTGCTTGTGCACCACCTGCAGCGGTGTCGACACCTCGCCCTGCCAGATAAAGCCGGTGCGCAGGATGTCGTGCCGATCGATGGCCGCCTGCCAGGCCTGCTGGAAGCGCCGCGGATCGAGCCCGTCCACGTCCACCCGCAGCTGGTTGATGTAGTCGCCCGCGGCCTGCTCGTACAGGGTGTGGAACAGCATGCCCTGCTGCATCGGCGACAGCGGGTAGAGGTCTTCGACCTGGGCCAGCGCCACCGGCAAGCGGTCCAGCTGCTGCTGGTCCAGGCCGGCCAGCGGGAAGTCCGAAGGCGTCGCGCCGCCCTGGCCCGGCTCGCAGCAATGCTCCACCAGGGCCTTGAGTTCCGCGGCATAGTCGTCCGCCAGGCGCTGGATGGTCGCGGCGTCGAACATCTGCGTGCTGAAGGTCCAGCTCAGGCTCAGCTCGCCGCCATAGACCTGGCCATCCAGGCTCAGCCAGTTGCTCAGCGGGGCCAGCGGGCTCTGGTCTTCGCCCTTGGCTTCACCGGTTGGCTTGAACAGGGAATCCTGCTCGTCGAAGCTGCCGTCGAACTGCCCCAGGTAGTTGAAGGTGATGCGCGGTACGGCCAGGGCCGCCAGGGCCTGCCGGGCCGCCTCGTCCCCCAGGTAACGCAGGGCGCCAAAGCCGATGCCCTTGTTCGGCACGGTGCGCAGCTGTTCCTTGATCTGCTTGATCGAGTCGGCCAGGGCCGCCTGCGGCGTCAGCTTGACCGGGAACATGCTGGTGAACCAACCCACGGTGCGGGTCAGGTCCAGGTCATCGAACAGCTCTTCGCGACCGTGGCCTTCCAGTTGCACCAGGGCGCTGGCCTCGCCGGTCCAGCGGGTGATGACCCGGGCCAGGGCCGTGAGCAGCAGGTCGTTGATCTGCGTGCGGTAGGCCGCCGGGGCGTCCTGCAACAGGCGCTGGGTATGGGCCTTGTCCAGGCACGAACTCAGGCTGCTGGCATGCTGGTTCTGCAACGCGGTCACGGGGCGATCCAGCGGCAGGCTCGACTCGACGCCTTGCAACTGGGCCTGCCAGTACTTGAGTTCCTGTTGCAGCGCCGCGCCTTGGGCATAGGCCTGCATCTGCTCGGCCCAGGCCTGGGTCGAGCTGGTCTTGGCCGGCAATGCCAGGGATTGATCGGCACTCAGTTGCGCGTGGGCCAGTTGCAGATCCTCCAGCAGGATCCGCCAGGACACCCCGTCCACCACCAGATGGTGGATCACCAGCAACAGACGCTGGCTGCCGTCCGCCAGGCTGAACAGCACGGCCCGCAGCAGCGGCCCGTCCTGCAAGTTCAGGCTGCGCTGCGCCTCGATCGCCGACTGCTCCATGGCCTGGGCGCTATCCACCGCGATCTGCCAGAGCAGCTCCGGCCGCTGGCTGGCATCGGCAAAACGCGCCGACCAGCCATTAGCCTCCTGGCTGAACTGCAAGCGCAGGGCGTCATGCTGCACCCACAGCGCCTGCAAGGCGTTTTCCACCACCTCGGCGCGCAACGGCTGGGCCGGCTTGAGCAGCACCGACTGGTTCCAGTGATGGCGCTCGCTCATGGGCGCCTCGAAGAACCACTGCTGCACCGGCAACAGCGCCGTGCTGCCGCGCACCGGCCCCTGGTCGATCTGCACCCCGCCCTCGCCCTGCTCGGCCACCGCCGCCAGACCTTGTACCGTCTGGTACTGGAACAGGTCCCGCGGGGTGAAGCGAATACCGGCCTGGCGCGCGCGGCTGACCACCTGGATCGAGATGATCGAGTCGCCGCCCAGTTCGAAGAAGTTATCGGTGACCCCCACCTGTTCCAGCTTCAACACATCGGCCCAGATGGCGGCGATCCGTTGCTCCAGCTGGCTTTGCGGCGCCACATAGACCTGTTGCAGCTGCTGCGCATCGACCTTGGGCAGGGCCTTGCGGTCCAGCTTGCCGTTCGGCGTCAGCGGCAACGCCTCGAGGAACAACAGGTACGCCGGCACCATGTAGTCCGGCAGATGTTCTTTCAGGGCAGTCTTGATGCTTTCGCGCAGGGCCAGTTGCCCGTCACCGGCAACCGCCGCCCCGGCATCGCTCGGCACGATATAGGCCACCAGCTGCTGGCCATTTTCACCGTCCTGGGCCAGGACGAAGGCTTCGCGCACCGCGGCCTGCTGCACCAGCCGCGCTTCGATTTCACCCAGCTCGATACGGAAACCGCGGATCTTCACCTGATGGTCGATACGGCCGATGTACTCGATCACCCCATCGGCGCGGTAACGGGTCAGGTCACCGGTGCGGTACAGGCGGCCGCCGTCGCTGGAGAATGGATTGGGCACGAACTTCTCGGCGGTCAGCCCCGGGCGCGCCAGGTAGCCGCGAGTCACCCCGGCGCCGGCCAGGTACAACTCGCCAGCACTGCCCACCGGTACCGGCTGCAAATCAGGGCTCACGATATAGCTCTGGGTATTGCTGATGGCCCGGCCGATATTGGCCTGGCCGCCGGCCTCGCGGCGGGTGTAGGTCGAGTAGGTGGTGTCTTCCGAAGGGCCGTACAGGTCGTAGACATGCACCAGCCCCGGCTGCTGGTAGAGGCTATCCACCAGCGCCTGTTTCAGCGGCTCGCCCGCCAGGTTGATGATCCGTACGCTGGCCGGAATCTGTCCGCTGCGCTGCAGCGCGGCAATCGCCGACGGCACGGTGTTGATCAGCCGTACCCGGTCGCGGTCCGCCAGTTCCGGCAGTTCCAGGGCGTTGCGCGCCAGGACGATGGAGCCACCGCTGGACAGGGTCACGAACAGCTCCCACACCGACAGGTCGAAGCAGATCGAGGTCGAGGCCAGCACCCCTTGCAGGTCGTCGGCCGAGTACACCCGGCTGGACCAGTCGATCAGCGCCAGCACGTTGCGATGGGCAATCGCCACGCCCTTGGGCAAACCGGTGGAGCCCGAGGTGTAGATCACATAGGCCAGGTTGTCCGCGGTCGCTCGCGGCGCCGGGTTTTCTAGTGAATAAGCGTCCAGCCAGCCCGGCTGGGCATCCAGTTGCAGGGTCTGCAAAGACTCCACAGCAGGCAGCAGCGACAGCAACGCGCTCTCGGTCAGCAGAATCTGCGCCTGGCTGTCGCGCAGCATATGAGCCAGGCGGTCCTGCGGATAATCCGGGTCCAGCGGCACATAGGCGCCACCGGCCTTGAGCACCGCCAGCAGGGCCACGACCATTTCCGGGGTGCGCTGCATGGCCACGCCGACCCGCACTTCCGGCCCGACACCCAACTCGATCAACTTGTGCGCCAGGCGGTTGGCCCGGGCATTGAGCTCCCGGTAGCTCAGGCTTTGCCCGGCAAACAGCAGGGCTTCGGCTTCAGGGTTTTTTAGTGCTTGCGTTTCCACCAGTTGCTGCACACAGCCATTGCTGGGGAATTCACCGGTGGCCGGGGCCCACTCGTGCAGCAGCTTGTTCTGCTCGGAGGCCGCTAGCAGCGGCAGGTCCCCCAGGCGCTGGCGCGGCTGCTGGACAATGCCCTGCAGCAACTGCACCCAGGACTGGGCCAGGCGCTCGATGGTCGAGGGCTCGAACAGGTCGGTGGCATAGGTCAGCGAAGCCCACAGGCCATCCTCGGACTCGAAGGTGTCCAGGGTCAGGTCGAACTGCGCGGCGCGCCCCTGCCAGCTCAGGGTTTCAATACTGAGGTCGTCCAGGCGCTGGCTCTGCGCACCCTTCTTGACCGCGGTCTGATGGTTGAACATCACCTGGAACAGCGGACTGTGGCTCAGGCTGCGCTCGGGGCGCAGGGCCTCCACCAGCTGTTCGAAAGGCAGGTCCTGATGGGACTGCGCCATCAAGGCGGTCTGCTTGACCTGTTGCAGGAAGTCAATGAAGCCCAGCTGGCCATCGACCTCGGCCTTGAACACCTGGGTGTTGACGAAGAAGCCGATCAGGCGTTCGGTCTCGACCCGGTTGCGGTTGGCGGTGGGCACGCCAACGCGGATATCCGTCTGGCCGCTGTAGCGGTGCAGCAGCACCTGGAACGAGGCCAGCAACAGCATGAACAGGGTCGCCCCTTCACGCTGCGCCAGTTGCTTGAGGCCGACCCGCAGTTCATCTCCCAGCGGGATGTCGAACAACGCACCGCGATAGCTCTGGATCGCCGGGCGCGAATGGTCCAGGGGCAGCATCAGCAGCGGCTGTTCCCCGCCCAGTTGCTGCAGCCAGTAGCCCAGCTGCCGCTCACGCTCGCCGGCGTCCATCCACTGCCGTTGCCAGTTGGCATAGTCGGCGTATTGGATCGGCAGGGCCGGCAGGCTGACCGTGCGTCCCTGGCGGTAGCCGGCATAGAGCTGGATCAGCTCATCGACCATCACCCCCATCGACCAGCCATCGGAGACGATATGGTGCTGGGTCAGGACCAGCACATGTTCGTCCGCCGTCACTCGCAACAGGCTGGCTCGCAGCAGCGGGCCGTTACGCAGGTCGAAGGGAGGCTGGCGCTTGCTGTCGGTCAAGGCGTTGACCTGCTCCTCATAAGACAGGCCGCCGGCTTGCAGATCGATGACCTCGATGTCCAGCGGCGCCGGTGGATGAACCACCTGCACCGCGATGCCATCTTCTTCGCAAAAGGTAGTACGCAGGGTTTCATGCCGGGCAATCAGGCTGTCGAACCCATGGCGCAGCGCGTCGAGGTCCAGTTCTCCGGTCAAGCGCAACGCCGTGGTGATGTGGTAGGCGCTGCTGTCGGGCTCCAGTTGCCAAAGGAACCATTGGCTTTCCTGGGTATAGGAGAGAACCGGCGCCCTCGGCGGCGCCGCGGCTGCAGATAGGAGCGATACCAAAAAGGTTGATGCCCTTTTCTTTAAGCAAAATCGCCAGGGCTTTTCTTTCTTTGGCAGAAAGCGTGCCTACCGAGTCGATTAAAGCTTGCATGTACTACCTCTCCTAAGAAATTATTTTTTCAAGATCATCAGGAGATAAACGTTTGAGGGCCTCCAAAGATTTAGCCAATTCATCCTGCAGCGAAGAGGTTGTTTCCCGCAGGGCCTGAACCTTCTCGACAAAGGCCGACAGGCTCTCCGCGCCGAACAGCGACTTGATCGGAATATCCACCCCGAACTGCTGCTTGACCCGGGTCACGACCTGGGCCACCAGCAGGGAATGGCCGCCCAGTTCGAAGAAGTTGTCGCTCAGGCCCACCCGGTCCAGTTTCAGCACATCGGCCCAGATCGCCGCGACCTGCTGCTCCAGCTCGCTCTGCGGCGCCACATACACCTGCTGCATCAACTGCGCGTCGACCTTGGGCAAGGCCTTGCGGTCGAGCTTGCCATTCGGCGTCAGCGGCAACGCTTCGAGGAACAGCAGATAGGTCGGCACCATGTAGTCCGGCAGATGTTCTTTCAGGGCAGTCTTGATGCTTTCCCGGAGCGCAGCCTGGGCCTCGACGGCCGCGGTGGTTTCGCTCGGCACGATATAGGCCACCAGTTGCTGGCCGTTTTCACCGTCCTGGGCCAGGACGAAGGCTTCGCGCACCGCCGCCTGCTGCACCAGACGCGCTTCGATTTCACCCAGCTCGATACGGAAACCACGGATCTTCACCTGATGGTCAATACGGCCGATGTACTCGATCACCCCGTCAGCGCGGTAACGGGTCAGGTCGCCGGTGCGGTACAAGCGGCCACCGTCGCTGGAGAACGGATTGGGCACGAACTTCTCGGCGGTCAGCCCCGGGCGCGCCAGGTAACCACGGGTCACCCCGGCGCCGGCCAGGTACAACTCGCCAGCACTGCCCACCGGCACCGGCTGCAAATCAGGGCTCACGATATAGCTCTGGGTATTGCTGATGGCCCGGCCGATATTGGCCTGGCCGCCGGCCTCGCGGCGGGTGTAGGTCGAGTAGGTGGTGTCTTCCGAAGGGCCGTACAGGTCGTAGACATGCACCAGCCCCGGCTGCTGGTAGAGGCTATCCACCAGCGCCTGTTTCAGCGGCTCGCCCGCCAGGTTGATGATCCGTACGCTGGGCGGAATCTGCCCGCTGCGCTGCAGCGCGGCAATCGCCGACGGCACGGTGTTGATCAGCCGTACCCGGTCGCGGTCCGCCAGTTCCGGCAGCTCCAGGGCGTTGCGCGCCAGGACGATGGAGCCACCGCTGGCCAGGGTCACGAACAGCTCCCACACCGACAGGTCGAAGCAGATCGAGGTCGAGGCCAGCACCCCTTGCAGGTCGTCGGTGCTGTACACCCGATTCGACCAGTCGATCAGCGCCAGCACGTTGCGATGGGCAATCGCCACGCCCTTGGGCAGGCCGGTGGAACCGGAGGTGTAGATCACATAGGCCAGGTTGTCCGCGGTCGCTCGCGGCGCCGGGTTTTCTAGTGAATAAGCGTCCAGCCAGCCCGGCTGGGCATCCAGTTGCAGGGTTTGCAGGGACTCGACAGCCGGTAGCAGCGACAACAGTGCGCTCTCGGTCAGCAGAATCTGTGCCTGGCTGTCGCGCAGCATATGGGCCAGGCGGTCCTGCGGATAATCCGGGTCCAGCGGCACATAGGCGCCACCGGCCTTGAGCACCGCCAACAGGGCCACGACCATTTCCGGGGTGCGCTGCAAGGCCACGCCGACCCGCACTTCCGGCCCGACACCCAACTCGATCAGCTTGTGCGCCAGGCGGTTGGCCCGGGCATTGAGTTCCCGGTAGCTCAGACTTTGCCCGGCAAACAGCAGGGCTTCGGCCTCGGGGGTTTTCCGCGCCTGGGCCTCGACCCACTGATGCACACAGTGATCGCCCGGGAACTCGACAGACGCCGGGGTCCACTCGTGCAGCAGCTGGTTCTGCTCGGAGGCCGCTAGCAGCGGCAGGTCCCCCAGGCGCTGGCGCGGCTGCTGGACAATGCCCTGCAGCAACTGCACCCAGGATTGGGCCAGGCGCTCGATGGTTGAAGGTTCGAACAGGTCGGTGGCGTAGGTCATGGACGCCCAGAGGCCGTCCTCGGACTCGAAGGTATCCAGGCTCAGGTCGAACTGGGTACTGCTCTCCTCGCCACTGAGCATCTCCACCTGTAAGCCGGGCACCACCAGGCCCCGGGCGCCCTGACGGGCGGCGGCCTGGTGGTTGAACAGCACCTGGAACAGCGGGCTGTAGCTCAGGCTGCGTTCCGGGTTCAGGGCCTCCACCAACTGTTCGAAGGGCAGGTCCTGGTGCTCCTGGGCTTCCAGGGCACGGCCTTTGACATGACCAAGGAAGTCGCTGAAGCTCGATTGCCCGTCGACCTCGGCCTTGAGCACCTGGGTGTTGACGAAGAAGCCGATCAAGCGCTCGGTCTCGACCCGGTTGCGGTTGGCGGTGGGCACACCAACGCGGATATCCGCTTGGCCGCTGTAGCGGTGCAGCAGCACCTGGAACGAGGCCAGCAACAGCATGAACAGGGTCACCCCTTCGCGCTGCGCCAGTTGTTTCAAGGCGCCCGGCAACGCGCCGTCCAGGCTGATGCCCAGGCGCGCGCCGCGGTGGCTTTGCTGCAAGGGGCGAGGATGGTCCAGCGGCAGGTCCAGCACCTGGGTGCCGCCTTCCAGTTGCCGCAGCCAGTAGCCCAATTGACGTTCACGCTCGCCGGCGTCCATCCATTGCCGTTGCCAGGCCGCGTAGTCCGCGTACTGCACCGCCAGCGCCGGCAGCTGTGCCGGCTGCCCCTGGGCATGGGCGCCATACAGCTGGATCAGCTCCTCGACCATCAGTTGCATCGACCAGCCATCGGAGACGATATGGTGCTGTACCAGCACCAGAACATGCTCGTCCGCCGCCAGACGCACCAGGGTGGCCCGCAGCAAAGGCCCCTGGCGCAGGTCGAAGGCCTGGCGTACCTGGGCCTCGATCACCTGCTGGATCAATTGCTCGGCGTTGCCGGCTTGCACCAGCAGCGACAGATCCTGTCGCTCGATCCGCAAGCGGGCCTGGGCCTCGATCACCTGAGTCAGGCCCTGGGGGCCCTCGACAAAGCGTGTGCGCAGGGTTTCATGGCGAGCGATCAGGGCATCGAAGCTGCTCTGCAGCGCCGCATCATCCAGGGCACCGCGCAGGCGCAAGGCCATGGGGATGTGGTAGGCGCTGCTGTCGGCATCCAGTTGCCAGAGGAACCACTGGCGTTCCTGGGCATAGGAGACCGCCAGGGGCTGCTGGCGATCCACCAGGGGAATCGGCTGGAGGGGCTGGGCAGTTTCCGGCCCAAGCAGGCGGACGAAATCTTCCAGCGACTCGCCTTCGAACAACAGCTTGAGCGGTGCCTCGATGCCCAGCTCCTGACGGATGCGGGACATCACCTGAGTGGCCAGCAGCGAATGGCCACCGAGCTCGAAGAAGTTATCGCTCAAGCCGACCTTTTCCAGTTTCAGCACCTGGGCCCAGATCCCGGCCACTTGCTGTTCGCGCTCGCTGCGCGGGGCCACATGGACCTGCTGTAACAGGCTGCCGTCAATGGCCGGCAAGGCAGCGCGATTGAGCTTGCCGTTGGCGGTCAGGGGCAGCGCCTGGAGGAACAGCACATGGGCCGGAACCATGTAGCCCGGCAGGTGCTCGCGCAGCCCGGCCTTGATGCCGTCGCGCAGTGGCAGTTGCTCGGCAACCGGGTCCTGGCTGTGCCAGTCCAGGCCGGTGGGCACCACATAGGCCACCAGTTGCGGACCGTCCGGCCCTTCCTGGGCCAGGACCACCGCCTCGCGCACCGCCGGCAGTTCCAGCAGGCGTGCTTCGATCTCGCCCAGTTCGATGCGGAAACCGCGGATCTTCACCTGATGGTCGATGCGGCCGATGTAGCCGATCGAACCATCGGCCTGGTAACGCGCCAGGTCGCCGGTACGGTACAGGCGCGCGCCAGGTTCGCCGAAGGGGTCCGGGACAAACCGCGCGGCGCTCAGGTCGCCGCGGTTCAAGTAGCCCCAGGCCAGCCCGGCGCGCCCGACATACAGCTCACCGATGCAGCCCTTGGGCACCGGTTGCAGATTGCCGTCCAGCAGGTACCAGGACATGTCGGGGATCAGCTCGCCGATCGGGCTGGCCCCCGCCAGCGTCACGTCCGCCCGGGACAGCGGGCGGTAGGTCACGTGCACCGTGGTTTCGGTGATGCCGTACATGTTCACCAGCTGCGGCTGGCAGTCGCCGAAACGCTGGAACCAGGGTTGCAGGGTATTGACCTCCAGGGCCTCGCCGCCGAACACGATGTAGCGCAGCGCATGCCCCTGCTCGGCGGCGCAGGCCACGTGCATCAACTGGCGGAAGGCCGACGGCGTCTGGTTGAGCACCGTGACCCCTTCGGCGCAGAGCAGCGGGTAGAAGTCCTGGGCCGAGCGCGCCACCTCCTGGGGCACGATCAACAGGCGCCCGCCATGCATCAGGGCACCAAAGATCTCCCATACGGAGAAGTCGAAGGCATAGGAATGGAACAGGCTCCAGACATCCCGCGGGCCGAAGCGGAACCAGTCGGCGGTCGCCGCGAACAGCCGCAGCACGTTGTGATGGGGCTGCAAGGTGCCCTTGGGCTTGCCGGTGGAGCCTGAGGTATAGATCACATAGGCCAGGTCCTGCGGGGTCACCCCGACCTCGGGGTTGTGCACCCCGTAGTCCTCGAGCGGCTGCTCGAGCAACAGGGTGCTGCCGGCAAACGCCGGCAGCCCCTGCCGCAGAGACGCCTGGGTCAGCAGCAGCCTGATGCCGCTGTCCTGCATCATGTGTTGCAGACGGTCCTGGGGATAGGCCGGGTCCAGCGGCACATAGGCACCGCCGGCCTTGAGGATCGCCAGCAGGCCGATCAGCATCTCCAGGCCACGCTCCGCCGCCAGCCCCACCAGCACATTGGGCCCCACGCCCTGCTCGATGAGTTTGTGCGCCAGGCGGTTGGCCCGTTCATTGAGCTGCCGGTAGTCCAGGTGCTGCCCCTGGAACGTCAGGGCGATGGCCTCGGGCGCCTGGGCCGCCTGCGCCTCGATCAGCTGGTGCACGCAGGCCGTCGAGGGGAATGCCTGCGGCTGCGGATTCCACTGGGCCACGATCCGCGCCTGCTCCCCGGCGTCGAGCATCGGCAACAGGCCAATGCGCTGCTCGGGCTGGCGGACCATGCCCTGCAGCAACTGGCGCCAGTGGCCGGCCATCTGCTCGATGGTCGCGGCATCGAATACGTCGGTCGCATAGATCAGCGCGGCGGCGATCCGGCCCTGGGTCTCGACGGTGTCCAGGGTCAGGTCGAACTGCGCCGACTGCCCCGCCGAGTCCAGGGCTTCGATGCCCAGGCCCGGCAGGTTGAGGGCGCCGGTTGGAGCCGCGGCCTCGACCTGATGGTTGAACATCACCTGGAACAGCGGGTTGTGGCTCAGGCTGCGCTCCGGTTGCAGCGCCTCCACCAATTGCTCGAAAGGCAGGTCCTGGTGCGCCTGGGCCGCCAGGGCGGTTTGCCGCACCTGCTGCAACAGCTGGCTTACGGACATCTGCCCGTCGATCTCGGCCTTGAGCACCTGGGTGTTGACGAAGAAGCCGATCAGGCGCTCGGTCTCGACCCGGTTGCGGTTGGCGATGGGCACGCCGACGCGGATATCGGCCTGGCCGCTGTAGCGGTGCAGCAGAACCTGGAACGAGGCCAGCAACAGCATGAACAGGGTCACCCCTTCACGCTGGGCCAGGCTGCCCAGGGCTTCACTCAACGGCTGCTCCAGGATCAGCTCCAGGCGCGCGCCGCGATGGCTCTGGACGGCCGGACGCGGACGGTCCAGCGGCAGTTCCAGCAGGGGCTGCTCGCCCCCCAGTTGCGCCGTCCAGTAGGCCAGTTGCCGCTCCTTCTCACCGGCTTCCATCCAGTTGCGCTGCCAGATGGCGTAGTCGGCGTAGTGGATCGGCAGCGGCGGCAGCTGGGGCTGCTGCCCCTGGCTGTAGCCGATGTAGAGGCTCATCAGCTCATCCACCATGACCTGCATCGACCAGCCATCGGAAACGATATGGTGCTGGGTCAGGACCAGCACATGGTCGTCCTCGGCCACCCGCAACAAGCCGACCCTGAGCAGAGGCCCTTGCAACAGATCGAACAACTGCCGGGTCTGGGCCTGCACGAAGCCCTGCACCGCGGTGTCGATCTCACATTCATCGGCCATGGCCGGCAACGACTGGCGGGCGATTTCCAGGCGCACCTCGGGCAGCACCATTTGCACCGCCGCGTCGGCGTCCTCGACGAAATGCGTGCGCAGGCTTTCATGGCGGGCAATCAGGGTGTCGAAGCTGCGCTGCAAGGCCTCCACGTCCAGCCGGCCACGCAGGCGCAGGGCCTTGGGGATGTGATAGGCGGTGCTGTCCGGCGCCAGTTGCCAGAGAAACCACTGGCGTTGCTGGGCATAGGAAAGCGGCAGGCGCGCCTGGCCCAGGCGCACCTGCGGAATCGGCAGGTTGGCCGGGGAAATGCCCTGCTCCAGCATCTTCTGCAGGTAGACCTTGCGCTTCTCCAGCGGCAGCAGGATGAAGCCTTTGACAATCTTCAGCGCGGTGGCGTTATCCATTACACAGCCTCCATTTCGTCGAGCAACAGCTCGAGCGCACTCAGGTCGGCGCCCTGCGCCTGGCCCGGGGCCTGCTGCAACTGGCTGACGAACAGCCCCAGGGTTGGAAATTCGAACGCCATCTGCACACTGACTTGACGCCCAAGCTTGAGCTGGACTCGAGAGACCATCGCGGTTACCAACAAGGAATGCCCACCTGATTCAAAGAAGTTATCGTTCATGCCCACTCGCTCGACTTCGAGCACCTCGGCCCAGATCGCCGCGACCTGTTGTTCCAGCTCGCTCTGCGGCGCGACATAGGCCTGCCGCAGCAGGCTGGCGTCGGCCTTGGGCAGGGCCTTGCGGTCCAGCTTGCCGTTGGGGCTCAGCGGCAGCGTTTCCAGGAACAGCAGGTGCGCCGGCAGCATGTAGTCCGGCAGCACCGCCTTGAGCGCCGCTTTCAACTCGTCGCGCAACCGGGCCTGGTCGTCCTGGCTGTTTTGTTCCGAGCACTGCGCCAACACGCCCTCGGCGGCGACCAGATAGGCCACCAACTGCGGACCACCGGCCGCCTCCTGGGCCAGCACCACGGCTTCACGCACCTGGGGCTGTTCCAGCAGGCGCGCTTCGATCTCGCCCATCTCGATCCGGAAACCGCGAATCTTCACCTGATGGTCGATACGCCCGGCGTAATCGATCACGCCCTCGGCGTCGTAGCGCGCCAGGTCACCAGAGCGATACAGGCGCCCGCCGTCCTGGCTGAACGGGTCGGGGATGAAACGCTCCGCCGTGAGGCCTGGGCGATCGTGGTAACCCCGGGCCAGCAGCTCGCCGCCGATCATCAGCTCGCCGGTGGCGCCCTTGAGGGTCAGGTTGCCGCTGTTGTCCAGCAGGTAGATGGAACGGCCCGGCAGGCCCTTGCCCAGGGGGATCTGGCTCGGCAGGGGTGCGTCGTCCCGCAGGTAGCGGCTGCAGTCATGGGCGGTGACACTCACCGTGGCCTCGGTGGGCCCGTAGGTATTGAGCAGGCAAACGTCCTTCAACCCGGCCTTTTTCCAGGCGGCCACCCCTTCCGCCGCCATGGCTTCGCCGCCCAGGTTGAGCTGGCGCAGGCGCCCGAAGTCCCGGGGTTCGCGGCTGGCGTAATCCTTGCCGAGCATGAACCAGTAGGCAGTGCTCAAGTCGACGATGCTGATGCCCTGCCCGATCAGCTCACGGTAGAAGGTCTCGCTGTCCCACAGGTCCTTGCCACGGATCACCACCGAGGCGCCGCAGATCAGCGCCGGGTACAGCTGCTCGACGAAGGCGTCGAAGTTGAAGGTGGAGAACTGCAGCCCACGGTCCTCGGCGGTCATCTTGAAATAATCCCGGGAAACCTGGGCGTGCCGGCTCAAGGCAGCGTGGCTGATATCCACGCCCTTGGGCCGCCCGGTGGAACCGGAGGTGTACATCACGTACGCCAGGTTGCCGGCCTCGGCCCGCGAGCGCGGATTGTCCAGGGGGTAGCCGCGCAGGCTGTGCTCATGCGGGTCCAGGCACAGGTGCGGCACCGCTACGCCGTCCTTCAAGCGTTCAAGCAGTGGCGCCTGGGTCAGCAAGAGCTGGATGCCGCTGTCCTGCATCATGTAGTGCAGGCGGTCCTGGGGGTATTCCGGGTCCAGCGGCACGTAGGCGCCACCGGCCTTGAGCACCGCCAGCAGGCCGACAATCATGTCCAGCCCGCGCTCCACGGCGATACCGACCCGGACATCCGGACCGATGCCCTGCTCGATCAGCTTGTGGGCCAGCTGGTTGGCCCGCTGGTTGAACTGGCCGTAGCTCAGTTGCTGGCCATCACACAGCAGTGCCACGGCATCCGGGGTGCGCTGGGCCTGGGTCTCGATCAACTGATGGACAGACTGCGACGCCAGGTCCCGCGCCGGGGTCCGGCCGCGCTGCTCGTCGATCAGCCGACGCTCGGTGGCGCCAAGCAACGACAGCTCGCCGATGCTGCCCTGCGGGCTCGCCAGCATGCCCATGAGCAGTTGCTCCAGGTAGCCGGCCAGTTGCTGGATGTCCGCCTGGGCAAAATGCTCGCGGGCATAGCTGTAGTCGAAGGCCAGGGTCTGCCCCAGGTAGACCGACAGGGTCAACGGGTAGTTGGTCTGCTCGTGGTTGGCCGCCACGCCGAAGCTCAACTGCGCCGGAGCGCCTTGGGCCAGGGCTTCGGACACCGGGTAGTTCTCGAACACCAGGATGTTGTCGAACAGGGCTTCGCCCCCCAGGCCGGCCCAGCGCTGCACGTCATACAACGGCGTGTGCTCGAAATCGCGCAGGGCCAGGTTGCGTTCCTGCACCAGCTGCAGCCAGGCGCTGGCGGCCATGTCCGGACGCGGCGAGGCCACCACCGGCAAGGTGTTGATAAACAGGCCGATCTGCTGCTCCACGCCTTTGAGTTCCGCGGGACGCCCGGACACCGTGGCGCCGAACACCACCGTGTCCTGCCCGGTGTAGCGTTGCAGCAACAACAGCCAGGCAGCTTGCACCAGGGTGTTGACCGTGACCTTCTGCTGGCGGGCGAACTCGCTCAAGCGCTGGGTCTGCTGCTCGTCCAACTGCTGCTGGTAAGCCCCATGGCCTTTGTCCAGGGTGCTCGGCCCGCTGCGGTGGATGGCCTGGGCCAGGCGGGTCGGCTCGTCCAGGGCCGCCAGTTGCTCTTTCCAGAAGGCCTCGCCGACCTGGGCATCCTGGCGCTGCAACCAGGCGATGTAGTCGCGATAGCGGCCAGGCGCCGCCCCCGCCGATTGCCCCGAGTAACGTTGCAGCACTTCGCCCAACAGCCGCGAGTTGCTCCAGCCGTCCATCAGGATGTGATGGTTGGTGTAGATCAGGTGATAACGCTGGTCGTCGATCCGTACCAGGGTCAGGCGCAGCAACGGCGCCGCCGCCAGGTCGAAACCGCGCTGGCGCTCCTGCTCGGCCAGGGCGTCCAGGTCCTCGGCCGCCGATGCCACGGCACGCCAGTCATGCTCGACACAATCCAGGGCGATGCGCTTGTGCACCACCTGGATCGGCGCCGGCAACTCGCCCTGCCAGAGGAAACCGCTGCGCAGGATATCGTGACGGTCGATGGCCTCTTGCCAAGCCTGCTGGAAGCGCTCGGGATCGAGCCCCTCCACGTCCACCCGCAACTGGTTGATGTAGTCGCCGCCCTGCTGCTCGTACAGGGTATGGAACAGCATGCCCTGCTGCATCGGCGACAGCGGGTAGAGGTCCTCGACCTGGGCCAGGGACAGCGGCAGGCGATCCAGTTGCTGCTGGCTCAGGCCCGCCAGCGGGAAGTCCGACGGCGTCACGCCACGATGCTGCGGCTGGCTGCAATGCTCGATCAGCGCCTTGAGTTCCTCGGCATAGTCATCCGCCAGGCGCTGGATGGTCGAGCGCTCGAACATTGTCTGGCTGAAGCTCCAGCCCAGCTTCAACTGACCGCCATAGACCTGGCCATTGATGCTTAGCCAGTTGCCCAGCGGTGCCTCGGCACTCTGGTCTGCGCCCTTGGCTTCGGCGCTTGGGGCAAACCAGGCATCCGGCTCGTCGAAGCTGGCGTCGAACTGGCCCAGGTAGTTGAAGGTGATGCGCGGTACCGCCAGGGCCGCGAGGGTTGCCTGGGCATTGGCATCCCCCAGGTAACGCAGGGCGCCGAAGCCGATGCCCTTGTTCGGCACCGCGCGCAGTTGTTCCTTGATCTGCTTGATCGAGTCGGCCAGGGCCGCCTGCGGTGTCAGCTTGACCGGGAACACGCTGGTGAACCAACCCACAGTGCGGCTCAGATCGATGCTGTCGAACAGCTCCTCGCGGCCATGGCCTTCCAGTTGCACCAGGGCGTTGGCCTCGCCGGTCCAGCGGGTGATGACCCGCGCCAATGCCGTCAGCAACAGGTCGTTGATCTGGGTGCGGTAGGCCGCCGGGGCATCCTGCAGCAAGCGCTGGGTATAGGCCTGATCCAGCTCGGTGCTGACGTCCAGGGCATCCTTGATCGCCACCCGGTCCGTTACCCGGTCACAGGGCAGGCCCGACTCGACGCCCTGCAACTGCGCCTGCCAGTAACCCAGCTCCTGCTGCAGCGCCGTGCTGCTGGCATAGGCTTGCAACTGCCCGGCCCAGGCCTGGGTCGAGCTGGTCTTGGCCGGCAGCCGGATGGCTTGCCCGGCCGCTTGCTGCACCAGAGCCCGATGCAGGTCTTCCAGCAGCACCCGCCAGGACACGCCGTCCACCACCAAGTGATGGATCGCCAGCAGCAGACGCTGGCTGCCGTCCTGCAAAGTGAAGAGCACGGCGCGCAGCAAAGGCCCCTGCTGCAGATTGAGGCTGCGTTGCGCTGTATCGCACAGGGCTTGCAGCGAATCTTCAGTGGCATCGTCCACCAGCCACAGCAGCGCATCGGCTTGCATCGCGGCCAACGGTGCCGAAGTCACCGGCGCCGACGGCGCATAAGTCGCGCTCCAGGCTGCGCCTGCCTCGACAAAATTCAGGCGCAGGCCGTCGTGGTGTTCGAGCAAGGCGTGCAAGGCGGGCTCCAGCGCCTTGGCACTCAGGGCTTTCAGCGGCTTGAGCAGCACCGACTGGTTCCAGTGCTGACGCTCCGGCACCGGGGTGTCGAAGAACCACTGCTGGATCGGCAGCAGCGCCATCTGGCCACGCACCGGGCCCTGGTCGATCTGCAACCCGCCCTCGCCCTGCTCCGCCACCGTGGCCAGTCCTTGCACCGTCTGGTGCTGGAACAAGTCTTTCGGGGTGAAACGGATACCGGCCTGCCGCGCGCGGCTGACCACCTGGATCGAGATGATCGAGTCGCCGCCCAGCTCGAAGAAGTTGTCGGTGACGCCGACCTGTTCCAGCTTCAGCACATCGGCCCAGATCGCCGCGATCTGCTGTTCCAGGTCGTTTTGCGGCGCCACGTAGGTCTGCTGCATCAGTTGCGCATCGACCTTGGGCAATGACTTGCGGTCCAGCTTGCCGTTCGGTGTCAGCGGCAAAGCTTCGAGGAACAGCAGGTAGGTCGGCACCATGTAGTCCGGCAGGTTTTCCCGCAGGCGGGCCTTGATGCTTTCCCGCAGTTGCGCCTGGCGTTCGGCGCTGTGCGCCACCTCGGCGTCCACCGGCACGATATAGCCCACCAGTTGCTGGCCACTCGGCCCGGGCTGGGCAATCACCGCCACTTCCAGCACCGGGTCCTGTTCCAGCAAGCGCGCTTCGATTTCACCCAGCTCGATACGGAAGCCGCGCACCTTGACCTGATGGTCGACACGGCCGACGTACTCCACCAGACCGTCAGTGCGGTAGCGGGTCAGGTCGCCGCTGCGGTACAGCCGCGCCCCCGTGGTGCTGTAAGGGTCGGGGATAAAACGCTCGGCCGTCAGCCCCGGACGATCCAGGTAACCCCGGGCCACGCCCAGGCCGCCCAGATACAGCTCGCCCGCCACGCCCACCGGCAACAGGTTGAGGTTGGCATCGGCCACGTAGGCGCTGCGGTTACCGACGATATTGCCAATTGGCGCGTAGGCCGCATCACAGGGATCACCGACACGAGCCTTCCAGATCAGTGGAGTGACCACCGTCTCGGTCGGGCCATAACCATTGAAAATGTACTTCGGCCGCAGTACGCGCCAGGCCAGGTCATAGCTGGCCTGCGGCACTGCATCGCCGCCGAAGCAATAGACCCGCACCGCCGGCGGGTTGCCGTCGCGCTCGGCGTGCACCGCCAGTTGTTGCAGGTACACCGGCGGGAACACTCCGACGGTGACGCCGTAGCGGTGCATCTGCTCGTAAGTAAATTCCGGCGACCACAGGCTGTCGTCGCGGATCAATACGCTGGCGCCGTAGATCAGCGGGTGCATCCAGCCTTCATGGGAACCGTCGAAGGCGAAGGACATGAAATGCAGCTCGCAATCCGCCGGGCTCATTTCATAACGTTCGCCGGTGGCCAGGCTGTGCATCGCCAGCGGGCCATGGGACACCGCCACGCCCTTGGGCAAGCCGGTGGAGCCGGAGGTGTAGATCACATAGGCGAGGTTTTCCTCGGCCAGATCCACTTGGGGTGCACTGGCGGGGTAGCCGGCAAAATCGGCGGCTCGCTCCACCGACAGGGTCGGCAGTCCTTCAGGAATAGGCAAACGATCCAGCAGATGGCTCTGGGTCAACAGCAGCCACGCACCGCTGTCCTGCATCATGTAGCGCAGGCGGTCCTGGGGGTATTCGATATCCAGCGGCACATAGACCCCACCGGCCTTGAGCACCGCCAGGAAGGCCACCATGATTTCCGCGCAACGCGGCATGGCGATGGCCACCCGCACTTCCGGGCCGACGCCCAGCTCGATCAACTTGTGCGCCAGCTGGTTGGCCTGAATATCCAGCTCGCGATAGCTCAGGCGCTGCTCGGCGAACAACACCGCCGGCGCCTCCGGCGCCCTGGCCGCCTGGTCGGCGAACAGCTGGTGGACAAAACGCTGGGTCGGATAGACCACCTGAGTGTGATCCCAGTCCTGGCGAATCCGCCCCTGCTCCTCCCGGCCCAGCATCGGCAATTCGCCAATCGCCTGTCGCGGTTCGAGCATGCCTTGCAGCAGGTTGCGCCAGTGATCGGCGAAACCCTCGATGGTCGACACCTCGAACAACTCAGCGGCATAGATGAACGACGCGTTGATCCCGGCGTCGGTTTCCAGGGTTTCCAGGGTCAGGTCGAATTGCGCGGTACCGCCCTGCAGGACCATCTCCTCGGCGTGCAGGCCCGGCAGGCTGGCGCCGTCGGCGCTTTCCCCGGCAATGCTCAGGTGGTTGTACATCACCTGGAACAGCGGGTTCTGGTCCAGCGCGCGCTGGGGCTTGAGCGCATCCACCAGGCGATCGAACGGCAGGTCCTGATGGGCCTGGGCAGCCAGGGCCGTGGCCTTGACCTGACGCAGCAACTGCCCCACCGCCAGGTTCGGCGCCAGGTCGACACGCATCACCAGGGTGTTGACGAAGAAGCCCATCACGCCTTCCATTTCCTGGTGGCGACGGTTGCTGACCGGCACGCCGATACGGATATCGGGCTGATCGCAATAGCGGTGCAGCAACAGGGCGAACGAGCCGAGGAACAGCTGGAACAGGGTCATGTCATGCTCGCGCGCCAGGCGCCGCAGGCCCTGCTCCAGGTCCAGCGGCAGGCGCAACCCCAGGCGCTCCTGGCGATGGCTCACCAGGGCCTGGCGCGGATGGTCCACCGGCAGTTCCAGCACCGGGTGCTCCAGCCCCAGCTGCTCGCGCCAGTAATCCAGTTGCCGCTGCTGCTCGCCCTGCTCGAGCCAGGCCCGGTGCCAGCTGGCGTAGTCGGCGTACTGCACGCTCAGTTCATCGAACCGCGGCGCCTGCCCCTGGATGAACCCCCGGTAGAGCGCGACGAATTCCCGGGCCAGCACACTCATGGAGGCGCCATCGGAAATGATGTGGTGCAGGGTCACCACCAGCAGGCAGTCCTGCTCGGCGATCTGCAGCACCCGGGCCCGGCACAGGGGGCCGTGCTCCAGGTCGAACAGCACCTGGGTTTCTTCCAGGGCCCTGGCCTCGACCGCCTCGCGGGACAGTCCCGGGGCCAGGCGTTCCCAGGCCAGGGTAATTTCACCCTGGGGGTGCACTACCTGGCACAGGCTGTCCTGGTGCTGGGTAAAGGTGGTGCGGAAGGCTTCATGGCGTCGGGCCAGGGCGTCGAAGCTGTGCTGCAGCGCCTGCCGGTCCAGCACCCCCTGGAGCCGGACCACGATCGGCGTGTGGTAGGCGGTGCTCTGGGGATGCATCTGCCAGAACAGCCACTGCCGCTGCTGGGCATGGGACGCCGGCAATGGCTCGTCGCGCCCTAGCGCCTCGATCAACGACAACGAACCCGTGCCGGCGCAAGCCTGCACCTGCTCGACGAACTCATCCAGGCGCGCGGTCTCGAACAGCACCCGCAGCGGCACCTCCGCCGCCAGCAGCCGGCGGACCCGGGAAATGATCTGGGTGGCCAGCAACGAATGCCCGCCCAGGGCGAAGAAGTTGTCGCTCAGGCCCACCCGCTCGACCTTGAGCACGTCCTGCCAGATCGCCGCGATCCCCCGCTGCAGCTCGCTGACCGGCGCGACATGCGCCGCCACCGGCGCCTGCTGCAACGGTGGCAAGGCCCGCAGGTCGAGCTTGCCGTTGGCGGTCAACGGCATGCCTTCCAGGGCCATGAAATGCATCGGCAGCATGTAGTCGGGCAACGCCACCGCCAGCTGCCGGCGAATCTCCTGCCAGGCCGCTTCCGGCTCCTGGACACTGGCTTTGGCCAGCACCACATAAGCCGCCACTTGCGGCTCATCCGCCACGCTGACCACCTGGGCCACGGCATCCTCGACCTGCGGCAACTGCTTGAGCGCCGCGGTGATTTCCCCCAGCTCGATGCGGTAGCCGCGAATCTTCACCTGGTGATCGATGCGCCCCAGGTAATCGATGACCCCGCCATCGAGGTAGCGCGCCAGGTCACCGGTGCGGTACAGCCGCTGCCCGTCGGCGCTGAAGGGGTCGGGAACGAAACGCTCGGCGGTCAAGGCCGGCCGGCGGTGGTAGCCCCGCGCCAGGCCGGCGCCCCCCAGGTACAGCTCGGCCGGGGTGCCGGGCGCCACGGGCTGCAACGAGGCATCCAGCACCCGGGCGCGAACGTTGGCCAGCGGCTGGCCCAGGGGCACCACCGCCAGGGCCTGATCCACGGCAGCAGCGGCCAGGGTCAGGGCGCCGACCGTGGTTTCCGTCGGGCCGTAGTGGTTGAACACCGCGCACTGCGGTGCCAGGGCCGCGATCTTTCTGACCAGCGCCGCCGGGCAGGCTTCGCCGCCCAGCACCAGGCACTGCCTTGGCAGGGAACGGGCCGGCTCCGCGCCGCTCATCAGCGCCTGCAAATGCGAAGGGACGATCTTCAGTACATCGATTTGCCGGGCGTCCAGGTAGACCGAAAAGGCCTCGGCGTCCAGGCCGGTATCCAGGTCGATCACATGCAGGCAACTGCCGGAGCACAGGGCGCCAAACAGCGTGGTATGCCCCAGGTCGGCGGCAATGGTGGAGACCACCGCCATGTTGCGCGCGGCCCCTAGCGGCAGGCGCGCCAGGATCGCCTGCACGTAGTTGGCCAGGGCTGCGTGGGTGATGGTGACGCCCTTGGCGGCCCCGGTGGAACCGGAGGTGTAGATCGAATAGGCCAGGTGCCCGGCCTCGACCCGCGGCAGTGGCGACTGCGGGCCGGTGGCCGGCGCCCAGCTGTCCGGCTGGTCCAGCAACAGCACGCTGACCCCGGCCGCCAGCGGCAGTCGCGCCTGCACCGCGGTTTCGCTCAGCAGCAGGGTAACGCCGCTGTCTTGCAGCATGTAGCGCAAGCGTTGCTCGGGATACTGGACATCCAGCGGCACATAGGCACCGCCGGCCTTGAGCACCGCCAGCAAGCCCACCACCATCTCCAGGGAGCGCTCCACGGCGATGCCCACCAGCACCTCGGGGCCCACGCCACGCAGTACCAGGGCCGCCGCCAGGCGCGCGGCGCGCTGATCCAGCTGGCGGTAACTCAGGCATTGCTCGCCGAACACCAGGGCCGGGGCCTCGGGCCGTACGCGCACCTGCTCGGCGAACAGCTCGAGCACCGAAACGGCGGCGAACGCCTCATGCGTACCGACGCCCTGGGCCAGGGTGGCCTGGCGTTGCTCGGGGCTGAGCAGCGGCAGTTCGGCGATCGCCGACCGCGGCTCACGCACCATCGCCCACAGCAGGTTCTGCCAGTGGCCGGCCATGCGCTCGACGGTCTGTTCCTCGAACAGCTGGCAGTCATAGGTGAAGGCGGCCTGCAGCCGGCCACCGCGCTCGAAGGTGTCCAGGGTCAGGTCGAACTGCACCGTGCGCTCGTTGCGCGCCAGGGCCTGCACCTCAAGACCGGAGCGGCTGCGCAGGGTGGTCAGCTCGGTGACCTGCGGCTGGTGGTTGTAGAGCACCTGGAACAGCGGGCTGTGGCTCAGGCTGCGCTCGAGTTGCAGGGCCTCCACCAGCCGCTCGAAAGGCAGCTCCTGATGGGCCTGCGCGCCCAGGGTGGTTTCGCGGATATCCGCCAGCAGTTGCTCCACCGTCAAGTGCGGGCTCAACTCGCTGCGCAGCACCTGGGTGTTGACGAAGAAGCCGATCAGCCCTTCGGCTTCCTGGCGCGTGCGGTTGGCGATAGGCACGCCCACGCGGATATCCTGCTGGCCGCTGTAGCGCGCCAGCAGCAGCTTGAAACCGGCCAGCAGCACGGCGAACAGGGTCACCCCCTGCTGTCGCGCCAGGGCGCCCAGTTGCTGGGCCAGGTCCGGCGCCAGCTCGAAGTCCAGGCGCCGCCCCTGGCGGCTGGAATGGGCCTGGCGCGGATGATCGGTGGGCAACCTGAGCACCGGATGCTCGTCCCCGAGCTTGGCCCGCCAGTACGCCAGCTGCCGCTCCTGCTCCCCCGCCTCCAGCCAGCTGCGCTGCCACAGGGCGTAGTCGCGGTACTGGATCGGCAGGGCCGGCGCACTCGGCGCCGCGCCCTGGAGCAGCGCGTCGTAGGCTTGCAGGAACTCCTCGATCAGCACGCCCATGGACCAGCCGTCGGCGACGATATGGTGCAAGGTCAGCAGCATGACGTGCTCCTGCTCCCCCAATCCCAGCACACAGACCCGCAACAGCGGCCCCTGCTGCAGATCGAAGGGCCGGCGCGCCTCGGCGTCGGCCCGCTGCCGCACGCTGGCTTCGCGCAGCGCAGGGTCAAGGTCGCTCAGGTCCTGGTAATCGATGTTCACCTGGGCCGTCAGGATGACCTGCCGCGGCTCGTCCTGCTCCAGGCGGAACACCGTGCGCAGGCTTTCATGGCGCTCCAGCAGCCAGTCGAAGGCCCGGGCCAGCACCGCCCGATCCAGCGGCCCGCTCAGGCGTACCGCGTTGGGCAGGTTGTAGGCCGCGCTCTGCGGGTCCAGCTGCCAGAGAAACCACATGCGCTGCTGCGCGTAGGACAACGCCTGGCGGTCAGGCACTGCGACCCCCGCGGGAATAGGCAGCAGAGAGAAGTCGACGCCTTCCTTGTCCAGAGCCTTCAAGAACAGCCGGCGCTTTTCCAGCGGCAGTTCAATGAATCTACGGGCGAGCTTCAAGGAGTCTTCGGCATTCATCGGGGGTCATCCGTACTTGCGTGTGGGGTATCGAGCATTGGCTCGGTCATCCCTACGGAACGGATGAAGGCCCGGGAAAATTAACCCCGCGCGCCACGCCGGCCGCCAACCCCAGGGCCGCGCAGGACAGGCCGACCAGCGGCCCCGACGGTAAATCGGACCCACCCCCCTTCGTTCCTTGCTTATCCCCCCTTGCAACAGGTACCCGCCCATGTCCTCCGCTCAATCGCTGACCGACATCCTCACCCAAGGCTTGCGCAAACTGACGGGCATCGACCGGCCCAGACCCAAGGGCTACCGGGTGATCAACGTCGAGCTCAAGCGGCGCATCGTCCTCAGCCCGTCCCTGGTGCGCCTGGTGTTCGCCGGCGAGGACATCGCCCAGGCCCGCACCCTGGCCCCGGACCAGCGCATCAAGCTGCTGTTCCCCGGCGCCGACGGCAGCGTCCCGCAACTGCCGGTGGAAGGTGACTGGCACGCCGCCCGGCGCAAGCTGCCGGCCGAGCAGCAGCCACCGATGCGCACCTATACCATCCGCGCCCTGCGCCTGCTGCCGGCGGAGCTGGATGTGGACTTCGTGCTGCACGGGGTCAACGGCCCCGCGTCCAGCTGGGCCACCCACGCCCGGCCCGGCGACCGCCTGCAGATGGTGGTACCGAACAAGGCCTACAGCGGCGATCCCGGTGGTTATGAATGGATGCCGCCGGCAGATATCCGCAAAGTGCTGCTGATGGGCGATGAAACCGCCCTGCCGGCCATTGCCGGGATTCTCGAGGAGCTGCAGGAGTATCCGGATTACCCGGACGTGCAGGCGTTTATCGAAGTGCCCCACGAAAGCGACTGCATCGACTTGCGCTGCAACCCCCAGACCCGGCTCAACTGGCTGCCGCGGGACCTGTTGGGCGCCCAGCACGGCGAAACCCTGATCCATGCCGCCCGGGAACTGGCCGAGCTGCCGCCGCCCCACACCGCGCACCGGTCGATCAAGGTCCGCGAGGGCGACGAGGAACAACGCCCCTGGGAGACCGCCACGCCGGCCGACAACAGCTTCTACGCCTGGGTGGCCGGCGAGTCCGCCACGGTGATGAGCATCCGCCGCCACCTGATCAACGAACGCGGCCAGGAACGCCGCAACCTGACCCTGATGGGCTACTGGCGCCTGGGCACGTCGTTGGGCTGATACATCTGCCTGGGCCTTGAGAACGCCGCGGCCGTGCCGGCCGTTCGCAGCCTGCGGCAGCGGCTACAGGGCCGCCGCGGTTTCCGGTTGCAGGTGACGCCGACGATGCACCTCAAGGTGGCCCTTGATCAGGCTCAGGACCCTGGCTTCGTGTTCGTGGATGAAAAAGTGCCCGCCCGCCAGCATGTCCACGGAAAAGCTGCCCTGGGTCTCCTTCCGCCAGCCAATCAACTGTTCGGTGGTGGCCCGGTCGGCCTTGCCTCCCAGGACATGCACCGGGCAGTTCAGCAACGGTCGCTGCAGCGGGCGAAAACGGCCACACAGGAGAAAGTCGGCGCGCAGGATCGGCAGGGTCAGGCTCATCAACTCCTGGTTGGTCAGCACCTCTTCGCTGGTGCCATTGAGGGTGCGCAACTGTTCGATCAGTTGTTCGTCCGTCTTGGGGTCGGCAAAACCCCGGTCGTAGTCGGTGCGCAGGGTCGGCGCCGCGGTCCCCGAAGCGAACAGCGCCACCGGTTCCGGACAACCTAGGGCCCGCAGGGCGTGGGCCAGCTCGCAGGCCAGCAGCGCCCCCAGGCTATGGCCGAACAAGGCATAGGGCATGCGCAGATTAGCGCGGATTTCCAGCGCCAGTTGCCGCGCCAGCTCGCGCATGTCGGTGTGCAGCGGCTCGGCATAACGGGCGCCCCGCCCGGGCAGTTCCACCGGCTGCAATTTCAGCCATTCGGGCAGCTTGCGCCGCCAGCGGCTGTAGACCATGGCGCTGGCTCCGGAATACGGCAGGCACAGCAACGTCAGCTGGGTCACGGTGTTCCCCTTGAGAAAAATGATGGTAAAGACTGGACGTGCCACCTGGCCGGCAAATTAGTGCGGCAGCCCGCCTGACGCCCATCTGTAGGAGCAGCCGGTCGACACTCGATTGCTCGCGATGGTCGTTAACGACACCGCGTCTTGCATTGGGTAAACGCAGTGTTCTCAGGTTCATCGCGAGCAAGCTTCGCTCCTACAGTAGCTCCCCTTCGCTTGACCGGTCGTCATTGAGTCAGTCGTCCCCATAAATTTCCCGATACAGCCTTCGTTCTCTGCTGCAGATCAAACCGCAAACAAGAGAGATCGCCGTGGACTTGCAGACCATTCTGTCAAAGCTGTTCGCCAATGCCGGTGCCGTGGGAATCGAAGGCACCTTTCAGTTCGTGTTCGGTCCACAGCTGGCATTCTGGTCAGAGGTCAAGGCGCACAGCCGCACCGAAGCCGGCCGGCATCCGGCGCCTGATGTCACCATCGAGGTCGCCCAGGCCGACTTTCTCGGGATCATGGGCGGCAGCGCCAACGTCGAGGAACTGTTCGCCAGCGGCCGCCTGAAGATCGGCGGCAACATGGGCCTGGCCACGCTGCTGCCGCAGATCATCGACCATGCGCGGCATGGTGGCGCAGTGGAAAAGAAAGTCGAGATGAACACCCGCTACCCCACTCCACCGCGCTACAGCGAACAAGTCTCGGCCGGCCTGCCGACCCAGCGCACGGTGGAGCGGCGTCCGCGCAGCGGGCTGTCGGTGGAGGAGTTCAGGACGCGTTACCTGCCCCAGGGCATTCCCGTGGTGATCAGCGATGCCCTGCAGGACTGGCCGCTGTTCCAGCTCAGCCGCGAAGAATCGCTGGTGCACTTCGCCGAACTGCAAGGCATCACCCGCCACGGCGACTACGTGAAAAAGACCTTTTCCACCGAGCGCGACTTTCGCTCCACCTCCATGGCCGAGTTCATCGCCTCGCTGGACAACCCGGCGCCGAAAAACGTCGACGGCGAACCGCCCGCCTACATGGGCAACAACATCCTGCCGGCGCAGTTGCTGGAGCAGATCCAGTACCCGCCCTACTTCGACCGCTCGCTGTTCATCCCGCCACGGATCTGGATCGGCCCCAAGGGCACCCTGACCCCGCTGCACCGCGACGACACCGACAACCTGTTCGCCCAGGTCTGGGGCCAGAAGTCCTTCATCCTCGCCGCGCCCCATCATCGTGAGGCGCTGGGCACCTGGTCGACCGCGCCCCAGGGCGGGCTCGACGGTTGCGAGGTCAACCCGGACGCACCGGACTACGAGCGTTTTCCGGCCTCGCGGGACGTGACCTTCCTGCGGATCATCCTGGAAGCCGGCGACCTGCTGTTCCTGCCCGAGGGCTGGTTCCACCAGGTGCAGTCGGTGTCCACCTCGCTGTCGGTGAACTTCTGGGTCAACTCCGGGCGCGGCTGGTAAGGCTCAGGCGACCGCCGGCTGGCTGCGGGTCAGCCGACGACAGCTCTGCACCGCCGCTCCCAGCACCACCACCCCCGCCGCCAGCGCCACCCAGAAGCCGCTGCGCGCGCCAAAGGCATCCACCAGCCAGCCGGAACTGGCGGCGCCGATGGCCACGCCGATGCTGACCCCGGTGACCAGCCAGGTCAGGCCTTCGGTGAGCTTGGCCGGCGGCACGATGTTTTCCACCAGGGCCATGGCGACAATCAGGGTCGGGGCGAAGAACAGGCCGGAGACGAACACCGCCAGGGACAGGCCGAAGATATTGCTCGCCAGCAGCAATGGCAGGGTGGTCACGGCGGTGGCGATGCCGCCGTACATGAACAGCCGCGGCAGCGGGATATTCAGTTTCAGCGCGCCGAAGGCGATGCCCGCCAGGCAGGAACCGATGGCGTACACCGACAGCACGATGCTCGCCGCCGCGGGTTGCCCCTGCTGCTGGGCGAACGCCACGCTGACCACATCCACCACGCCGACGATCATGCCCATGGCGATCATCAGCAGCACCAGCAGCTGCAACTCCAGCGAGCGGATGATCGACACGTCGTGCCGGGCCTCATGGGGATGCATCGGCGGCTCGGTCGCCCGTTGCGCCACCAGCGCGGTGACGCCGATCGCCAGCATCAGCAGCGCCGCCAGCGGCCCGGCCTCGGGGAAGGCCGCCACGCACAGCCCCACCGACAACGGCGGGCCGACGATAAAGCACACCTCATCGAGCACCGACTCCAGGGCATAGGCGGTCTGCAACTGTGGCTGGCCGCGGTACAGCTCGGTCCAGCGGGCGCGGACCATGGCCGGCATGCTCGGCATGCAGCCGGCCAGGGCAGCGAACAGGAACAGCGTCCAGTGCGGCGTCTGCAAGCGGGTGCACAGCAGCAACGCCAGCAGTGCGCCGCCGCCCACACCGGCGGCGATCGGCAGCACCCGGCCCTGGCCGAAGCGGTCGACCATGCGCGACACCTGGGGCGCGCAGAAGGCCGTGGCCAGGGCGAAGGTCGCCGCCACCGCACCGGCCAGCGCGTAGCCGCCCTTGAGCTGGGCCAACATGGTGATCAGGCCGATGCCGGTCATCGACATCGGCATCCGCGCAATCATCCCCGCCACCACGAAAGCGCGACTGCCGGGGGCCTTGAACAGTTCGCGATAAGGGTTTGCCATTGCGAGGTCTCTGCAAAATCGTGCACGTTGCCACAGATACCTCTACATGAGAACGTACTCCGCCCCAAAAACGACCACACAATCACAAACAAATAACAGAAAGCCTTTTAGAGCATGCGTCCGATAAAGTCCGCCCTCACGTTCATTAACAAAAATTCCATTTTCATTGCCATAGGATTGATCCTGCCCCTGCTGGCATTGAATCTTTGGTACTTCCTGCAACTGGCCATTGAGAAAAAAGAGGTACCACGGCTTCATGAGCTCGCAGTAAGTTCTTTCACTTCAGGCTCAAGCGCACTCATTGGCGTATTGATAGCGGCCTATCTTGCTTATCGCTACAACACCCGCATCGAGAACAAGAAACTCGAGGACTCTGAAGTCAGGGCATTGAGAAAATGCCGTATTCTGCATAGCAATAAAACTGAACAAGATCGCGGGAATTTATAACAGTTTCTTTAAAGAGAACGAGTTAAACGAACACCGTTGGGCACGTACCCCGGCAGCAGGCCCGATTGCTCTGAACATTGTGGAAATTGATTTCAACGAACTGGGCTTTCTTCATGAAGAGCACGGCAAGGCCCTGCTCGAGTTATCTGTCGCGGAAGAAAGCTACATTGCAGCTGTCAACGCCATTAATGAGCGTTCAAGACTGGTTTCAGAAAAGCTTGAGCCCGCGCAAAAAACTGCTCAGGAAAGGTTCAAAGCCACACTGGCCGAAGGCGACAAAAATCAACTTGGATATAGTCGCCTGAAAGAATTCGTGGATGCTGACATCTATCAAATCATGAGCAAGGCAACTGACAGCTGCTACTTGGTGTTCCATAGCACAATAAAAAACTACGCTGATATACAGCCTCGCATCCTGGAAATAGCAAAGAAGCGTTTTCCAAATATAAAGTTCATGGATCACCAGAAGATACTTGCAGAGTTGAATGCCGCCGCGGCCACCGCCTCGAACTCGAAGCCCGAGTAGCGATCCCGTTCAAAACAAGAGTGATCATTCTCCGCTGAACTCTTGTCCTGCAAGGTCAGTCAACCAGTCAACGACAGTTTTTCAGGTTGACCAATCATGCAGATCTCCCTCAACCAACAAGTCGCTCTGGTCACCGGCGCCAGTTCCGGCATCGGCGCCGCGGCGGCCACCGCCCTGGCCGCGGCCGGGGCCTCAGTGGTGCTCAATTACCATCGGCAGGCGGCGCCCGCGGAAAAGCTCGCCGCCGACATCAACGCCTGCGGCGGCCGGGCCATTGCCGTGGGCGCCGACATCTCCCAGGAAGACCAGGTCCAGCACCTGTTCGACAGGGCCCTGGAAGCCTTCGGTTTCCTCGATATCCTGGTGGCCAACTCGGGCCTGCAAAAAGACGCCGCCACAGTGGACATGACCCTGGAGGACTGGAACCAGGTGATCAGCGTCAACCTCACCGGCCAGTTCCTCTGCGCCCGCGCCGCCCTGCGCATTTTCAACCGCCAGGGCATCCGCACCGGCGTGTCGCGGGCCGCCGGCAAGATCATCCACATGAGCTCGGTGCACCAGCGGATACCCTGGGCCGGGCACGTCAATTACGCGGCGTCCAAGGGCGGCGTGGACATGCTGATGCGCAGCCTGGCCCAGGAGGTCAGCCACCAGCGCATCCGCGTCAATGCCATTGCCCCGGGCGCGATCGCCACGCCGCTCAATCGCAAGGCCACCGAGGGCGCGGCCGAGCGCAAGCTGCTCGAGCTGATTCCCTACGGGCGCATCGGCGACGTCAAGGATGTGGCCAACGCCGTGGTCTGGCTGGCCAGCGATGCCTCCGACTACGTGCTCGGCAGCACCCTGGTGATCGATGGCGGCATGAGCCTGTACCCGGAGTTTCGCGACCATGGCTGACACTGAACGACAGGCGCCGATCGACGCCCACGGCATCATCGGCGACCTGCGCAGCGCCGCGCTGGTCAACGACAAGGGCAGCGTGGATTTTTTCTGCTGGCCGGAGTTCGACAGCCCGTCGATCTTCTGCTCGCTGCTCGACACCCCGGACGCCGGCATCTTCCAGCTGGCGCCGGACCTGCCCGACGCCCGCCGCGAACAGATCTACCTGCCGGACAGCAACGTGCTGCAGACCCGCTGGCTCAGCGAACGGGCCGTGGTGGAAGTCACCGATTTGCTGCCGATCGGCGACAGCGAGGATGACCTGCCGCTGTTGATCCGCCGGGTGCGGGTGGTCAGCGGCCGCGCCACCCTGCGCCTGCGCTGCGCGGTGCGCCATGACTATGCCCGCGCCACCACCCGCGCACGGCTGGACGGCGACGCCGTGTGCTTCGAGGCCGAGCGACAGCCGGGGCTGCGCCTGGTGGCCAGCCAGCCCCTGCGCATCGACCGGCAGGCGGCGGTGGCCGAGGTCGAACTGGAACAGGGGCAGAGCGCCGAATTCATGCTGGGCGGGCTCGACGATCCGCGGCTGGTCACCGGCGGCAGCGAGCTGTGCCTGGAACGCACCCTGAAGTTCTGGCGCGACTGGATCGGCCAGTCCAACTACCGCGGCCGCTGGCGCGAGATGGTCAACCGCTCGGCCCTGGCGCTGAAGCTGCTGACCTCGCGCAAGCACGGGGCGATCCTCGCCGCCGCCACCTTCGGCCTGCCGGAAACCCCGGGCGGCGAACGCAACTGGGATTACCGCTACACCTGGATCCGCGACGCGTCGTTCACCGTCTACGCCTTCATGCGCCTGGGCTTCGTCGCGGAGGCCAACGCCTATATGCGCTGGCTGCGCGGGCGGGTCAGCGACTGCCGCGGCCAGCCGGCCAAGCTGAATATCCTGTACGCCATCGACGGCCGCCAGCAGTTGCCGGAAACCCGGTTGCCGCACCTGTCCGGGCATGGTGGCGCGACGCCGGTGCGTATCGGCAACCAGGCCTATGAACAGGTCCAGCTGGACATCTTCGGCGAGCTGCTGGACGCGGTGTACCTGGTCAACAAATACGGCGAGGCGATTTCCCACGAAGGCTGGAAGCACGTGGTGGACGTAGTGGATCAGGTCTGTAGCAGCTGGGACGGCGAGGATGTGGGCATCTGGGAAATGCGCGGCGAGCAGCATCACTTCCTGCATTCGCGGCTGATGTGCTGGGTCGCCCTGGACCGGGCCATCCGCCTCGCCTCGAAGCGCTCGCTGCCGGCGCCGTTCGCCCGCTGGGACCAGACCCGCCAGGCGATCTACGACGATATCTGGAGCAACTTCTGGAACGCGGAACGCGGGCATTTCGTCCAGTACCGGGGCGGCACCGCGCTGGACGGCTCGATGCTGCTGATGCCGCTGGTGCGCTTCGTCGGCGCCCGCGACCCGCGCTGGCTGGCGACCCTGGAAGCCATCGAGAGGACCCTGGTGCGCGACGGCATGGTCTACCGCTACCGCAACGAAGACAGCCAGATCGACGGCCTGGCCGGCACCGAAGGCGCATTCGCCGCCTGCTCGTTCTGGTACGTCGAATGCCTGGCCCGCGCCGGCCGGCTGGACCAGGCCCACCTGGAGTTCGAGCAACTGCTGCGCTACGCCAACCCGCTGGGGCTGTACGCCGAAGAGTTCGACAGCCATGCCCGGCACCTGGGCAACACCCCCCAGGCACTGACCCACCTGGCCTTGATCAGCGCCGCGAGTTTTCTCGATCGCCGGCTCAGTGGCGAGAAGATCCTCTGGCAGCCTTGAGCGACCTCGCTCATCGCACGCAAACACCCGCACTCTTCTGTAGGCGCGAGGCTTGCCCGCGATGGCCATACTGCGCAATGCCTGGAAGACCACGTCATCGTTCATCGCGCGCAAGCTGCGCTCCTACAGAAGCACACACAAGCACCCTACCATCCCGTAGGAGCGAGGCTTGCCCGCGATAGAAGCAACGCGGAATGTCGGGTGTGCCCCGTGATCCTTCATCGCGGGCAAGCCTCGCGCCTACAGAAGACAAGCCGTTCGCGGCAACGGCGGTTTGCGGGCAGAATAGGCCGCCCGGTTCCCTCAAGGATTCCCATGCGCCAGGTGCTGCTGATCATCGACGTGCAACCCTCATTCAACCCGCCGGACTGGCTGGTGAACGGCATCAACGCCCTGCTCGGCCAGTTGCCCTCGGTGGCCACCGTCGAGCGCCATGACGAAAGTCGCACGCCCTTCGTTCGCCAGCTCGGCTGGTGCCCCGCCGCCGATGACCACAGCCTGGTCGCCGCCGACCGCGTCTTCATCAAGCACGGCTACGCCCCCACGCCGGACACCATTGCCTACCTGCGCAGCCTGGCCCCGGACCGCGTGCTGGTCTGCGGCATCCAGACCGACACCTGCGTGCTCGCCGCCGGCTTCGCCCTGTTCGACGCCGGCCTGCAACCAACGCTGATCACCGACCTGACCGTGGGCTCGTCACTGGACCGCAGCGGGCAGTTGGGCGTGCGGTTGTGGCAGCACCATTTCAAGCACCTCACGACCAGCGCCGAGCTCGCCTTCCTGTAGCCGCTGACTGAGGTCTGAAGCATTCGTCAGCGCTTCATGCCATCAGGGCAAAGCCCACGAACGAGGTCCTGGCCCAACACTGACCAGGCATGCAGTTTGAGCTAAGGTTGCTGTTTTCCCTGTCGCCGGATCCGTCATGAACAGCTCGCTCTCTGTCCAGTACATCCAGACCCCGTCCTTGCGTGTCGCCTACGAACACCACGGCCCCGCCGACGGCGAGCCGGTGATTCTGTTGCATGGTTTTCCCTACGACCCTCGCTGTTACGACGAGATCGCCCCCGAGCTGGCGGCGCGCGGCTATCGGGTGATCGTGCCGTACCTGCGCGGCTACGGCCCGACCCGTTTCGCCGGCCCGGACATCCTGCGTTCCGGGCAACAGGCGGCGCTGGCCCAGGACCTGCTGGACCTGATGGACGCCCTGGAGATCCCCCGGGCCGCCCTCGCCGGTTTCGATTGGGGCGGTCGCGCCGCCTGCATCGTCGCGGCCCTGTGGCCGGAGCGGGTGCGCTGCCTGGTGAGCGCCGACGGCTACAACATCCAGGACATTGCCCGCTCGACCCAGCCGCGACCGCCCGAGACCGAGCACCGGCTCTGGTATCAGTACTATTTCCACACCCAACGCGGGGTCGACGGCCTGACCGCCAACCGCCGCGAACTGTGCGCACTGCTGTGGCGACTGTGGTCGCCGACCTGGGATCGCGGCCGCGAACTCTATGATCTGAGCGCGCCATCGTTCGACAACCCGGACTTCGTCGAGGTGGTGATCCACTCCTACCGGCATCGCTTCATGTACGCGCCGGGCGACCCGAGCCTGGAACACATCGAGCAGGCCCTGGCGCAGCAGCCGCCGATCCGCGTGCCGACCCTCTCGTTGTGCGGCGGCGATGACGGGGTCGGCCCGGCGAGCGAAGAGGACGAAGACATCGGCCTGTTCACCGGCCCTTACCAACGCCGGATCTTGCCCGGGGTCGGCCACAACGTGCCGCAGGAAGCGCCGCATGCCACCTTGCAGGCGTTGCTGGAACTACTGGAAGCCTGACTCCCCCTCTGGCGAAAAGCGCTCCCGATAGGCCTGCGGCGTCACGCCAACGACCCGCAGGAAGCTGCGGCGCAGGGTTTCTTCGCTGCCGAAGCCGCACTGCACGGCGATACGCTTGATCGCCACGCCGCTGTCGCCGAGCAGGCGCCGGGCGCTTTCCACGCGGATCTGCTCGATGGCCCGGGCCGGGGTCTGGCCGGTGTCGGCGCGGTAGTGGCGGACAAAGCTGCGTTCGCTCATGCCGGCCCGCTCGGCCAGGGCCGGGATGTTCAGCTCGCGACCGAGGTTTTCGGCGATCCAGGCGTGCAGGTCGTCGAAGCGGCTGCCCTGTTTTTGCAGGGCCAGGGTCGCGCTGAACTGCGACTGGCCGCCCGGGCGCTTGAGGAACACCACCAGTTGCCGGGCCACGTCCAGCGCCATGGCGTGCCCCAGGTCCGCCTCCACCAGGGCCAGGGCCAGGTCGATACCCGCGGTGACGCCGGCCGAGGTCCAGACCGGCCCCTCGTTGATGAAGATCGGGTTGGCTTCCACCCGCAGCTGCGGATATTGCCGCGCCAGTTGCTCGCAGCGGGTCCAGTGAGTGACCACCCGGCGCCCGTCGAGCCAGCCGCTGGCGGCCAGCAGGAACGCCCCGGTGCACACCGACGCCACCCGCCGCGCCAGAGCCGCCTGCTGGCGGACCCAGGCCACCAGCGCCGGATCTTCCGCCGCGGCGTACACACCCCAGCCGCCGGCGATGACCAGGGTGTCGCAAAGCGTGCCCGGCGCCGGCAAGGGCTCGGCCAGCAGCGCCAGCCCGGCCGAGGTGGTCACCGGCCCGTCGCCCGCGGCGATCACATTCACCGCGTAGGGCAGCGGCAGGCCTTTGTGCCGCGCCAGGTCGTTGGCCGAAGCAAACACCTGCAGCGGGCCCGTGACGTCGAGTACCTGGGCGTTGGCGAAAGTCAGTACATGAACGGTTCTGGCGGTCTGGGACATGATTGGCGTAAATCGTGGGTAGGTTGGCGTATTCGCCAAAGCCTAGGGCGCTAGAGTCGAACCGTCCAGCCACATAAGAGCGGACACCTTCGAACTTCTCCAGGGAGATACCCCATGACGCTGCAGATCGGTTTCCTGTTGTTCCCCAACGTCCAGCAACTCGACCTGACCGGCCCCTACGATGTGCTCGCGTCGCTGCCGGACGTGCAGGTGCATCTGGTCTGGAAGGCGCGCGGGCCGGTCACCGCCAGCACCGGCCTGGTGCTGCAGGCAACCACCAGCTTCGCCGATTGCCCGCCACTGGACGTGATCTGCATCCCCGGTGGCGCCGGTGTCGGGCCGTTGATGGAAGACCCGCAGACCCTCGACTTCATCCGCCAGCAGGCGGAGCAGGCGCGTTATGTCACCTCGGTCTGCACCGGCTCCCTGGTGCTTGGCGCCGCCGGGCTGCTGCGGGGCAGGCGCGCCACCACCCATTGGGCCTACCACCATTTGCTGGAGGCGCTGGGGGCGATCGCGATACAGGAACGCGTGGTGCGCGATGGCAACCTGTTGAGCGGTGGCGGGATTACCGCCGGGATCGATTTCGCCCTGACCCTGGCCGGCGAACTGTTCGGCGATGCAACGGCGCAGCGGGTCCAGCTGCAACTGGAATACGCCCCGGCTCCACCTTTCACGGCCGGTAGCCCAGAGACAGCGCCCAAAGCGGTGGTGGAACAAGCCCAGCGGCTCGCGGCGAACTCCATCCAGCAGCGCGGCGAGATCGTCGACAGGGTCGTGGCGCAGTGGCAGCAGGCCTGAGACGGCGCTTACAGAAGCTGAAGAAAGATGCGGACCAGGGCAACCTTATCGGCCAGCTGAGCCCTGGCCGCATCTTCGATGAACCGGCGTCAGGCCGGGACTGCTTGCTCACTGGCCTGTCGGAGGTAGTCGATCGCCTGCTGCACGGTCTGCAGGCCATCGGCTGCGTCGTCCGGGATAGTGAGGTCGAACTCGGCCTCCAGGGCCGACACCAGTTCCACCCGGGCCAGCGAGTCTGCTCCCAGGTTCTCGACGAACGAGTCCTGGTTGCCGATCTGCGCCAGGTCGACGGCCAGTTCGCTCGCCACCACTCTTTTCACGCGTTGTTCGAGGGTTTCCATATTCATTCCCTTGCAGTTGGATGCGTACCACGAAACAGTGGCCGACCCACGCCGGCCACCGGGTTCTTGCGCCTTGGCGAGGCGCCTCAGACCACCGTCAGGTGCATGAAGCCGCCGGAGAAGCGCCCGCTTTCCGGGACGAAACACAGCACGCGCTGCCCCTTGTGCAGGCGCCCGGACTCCAGCAGTTCGTGGATCATGATGTAGATCGACGCCGAGCCGGTGTTGCCGCGCTCGGACAGGTTGGTGAACCAGCGCTCCTGGGGAATCGCCAGTTCGGTGTTTTCCAGGCACTCGGCAATCGGCTTGCGAAAGTATTCCGATGACATGTGCGGCAGGAACCAGTCGATGGCCTCGGGCGACAGGTTGCGCTTGATCATCACCTCCTTGAGCGGCTTGCCGAGGGTGTACTTCACCACGTTCTCGTTCAGCAGCCGCACGTCCTGCTTGATCGCGAAGATCGAGCGCGAGGCCCACTCCTCCGGGGTCAGCAGCTTCCAGCCGATCAGGCTGTCGTCCTCGGCCTTTTCCGCGCCGGCGTACATGCAGGTCGGCAATTCGTTGGCGTAGGAAAAGATGTCGATCCAGTCAATGCGCAGCGACAAACCGCCGGCCCGTGGCTGGTTCTCGAGCAGGAAGGCCCCGGCCCCGTCGGACAGCATCCAGCGCAGGAAATCCTTATCGAAGGCGATTTCCGGGCGGGCAGCCATCTGCGCCACCAGCGCCTCGTTTTCCGCATCGAAATTGCGCGCATGCAGCACCGGCGAGGGCACCTCCGAGGCGGTGGCCACGGCATTGCGGCTGGCCCCCGCAAGCACCGACAGGTAGGCATATTTCAGCGCGGTGAGGCCCGCCAGGCAGATGCCGGCGGTGGACACCACCTCACAAGGCTTGTTGCCCAGCTCGCCATGCACCATCACGCCATGGTTGGGCATCAACTGGTCCGGCATGGTGGTGCCGGTGGACAGGCATTCCATGGCGTCCAGGGTAAAGCCGTCGCCCACCAGGCCCTTGATCGCCTCGGCGGTTATTTGCGCGTTAGTGAAACGGGGAATACCGGTCTGCGGGTCCAGCACATAATAGCGCTGCTTGATTCCGTTATTACGCAGCACTACTTGCCGAGACCGCGAAGGTCGCCCGCCTACATACCCGAGAATGCTCTCCATCGTATCGTTATCCACTGCCTCTCCCGGCATATAAGTGGATGTTTTCGTGATATAGACAAACAATTCACTCATGATGATTTCACCCTTCGGATTCAAGATTTAGTTGCGAACCGGACGGCTGTTCGTAATAACGCTGTAACTTATCGAGCCGCGTCCGGATAAAGGGATGAAGCAAACGGCGTAACACCAGTGAAACAGGCAGGACAGTCAAGATGACCAACAATAGATAAACGATGAACAGGCACAGCAAGAGTCGCCGCAGCCATTGCCCATACTTGCCGAAACGGCAAATTATTCCCGACCAGAACTTGAAGCCTCTATAGGCCGCCCGCTCGCTGAGTATCAGCCCGGGGTTGACGGTCGCCGCCCCCAGCCCTGCCAGCATCGGCCCTTCGGCTTGCTCTTTATTGGCCTGCAAGGCGGCATTCAATGCCCGCCCGAAACGTGCGGCGCCCTGGACATCCTCGGCGCTGATCCCGGCCTTGGGCAGGCCGAGGAATGACTCGCGGCTGCCGGTGAACATCCAGCGCGGCGTGGTAATCAGGGTGGCGAAGGTGTTGGCCCGGTCGGTCAGCACCACGTTGTCGAGCAACCGCGCGCCGGCCTCGTGCAGCAGGCGCTTGACCGCCTCCTGGGCCATCAGCCACATGTTGCGGCAGGCGATCACCGTGACCACCGGGCGCCCGGCCAGCAGGCGCTTGCCTTCCGCGCTCTGGAGAAACGCGGTGATCAGCGGCGACGGCGACAGGTACCAGACCTGATACGCCAGGATCACCAGGTCGAAGGTCCCGGGATGATCGGTATGCAGCGGTTCGATGGCTGGCGGGCTGAGCTGCACGGTCTCGGGAAACACGTCGAAAAACCGGCCCACCGGCCAGGGAAACGGATAGGCGACCCGGGGCTTGAGCACCATCTCATGCACCTTGACCTCCCGCGTCGAACGCAGGGGCGAGATCAGGCTTTCGACTACGTCGTTCAACTGACCGCTTTGCGAATAACGAACCACAAGAACATGTTTCATAAGTGCGGGGACCTTTGGCTTTTCAACCACACAGACACGCCAGAGATTCACTTGAATGTGAACTTCAGCATGAAAGGCAGTTTTTATAAGTTGGGCACGACGAGAAAGACGCGCACTGTATTCGTGGCTGTTCGAACTTAAAAAACAAAACATGCTGCACGACAAAAACAGCAGCACCCGGAGCAGCGGCCTGATGACGAACTGAACCCGGAAATCGCCCACCCCGCATGACAAATACTTTCTGCCTGTTTTTGACAGAAAGAACCTGTAGTGGGACAGAACCCGTCTTCTGGTTGAAACTCTATCTGCAATCGGACGCTTGTAAACCTACCAACTCTGGTAGGCCCTTCGCGCTACCCAACGGACGAACTTACATGCTCTTATCGGAACTTTTTTAATCTAAGCAGGGCACATTCAATACTGGCTACTGGCCTTAATCAAAAAGTTTTCCCGCTAATGTCCGGGCAGCTTCTACACTCTGGCCCAGCCTTCCCTCAGGAGCCTTGCCATGCACAAGACTTACACCGGCAGTTGTCATTGCGGTGCAGTGCGCTATGAAGCCGAGATCGACTTGAGCCAGGGCACCCACAAGTGCAATTGCTCGATCTGCAGCAAGACCCGCAACTGGAACGCGATCATCGCCCCCAAGGCCTTTCGCCTGCTCAGTGGCGAACAGGCGCTGAGCGACTATCAGTTCAACACCGGCAATACCCATCATCTGTTCTGCAAGCATTGCGGCGTACGCCCCTTCGGGCGCGGTCATGTGCAGGAGATCGGCGGCGACTATGTCGCGGTGCAAGTGATGACCCTGGATGACATCGACCTGCAGGAGCTGCTTGCGGCCCCGGTGCATTACGCCGATGGGCGCCATGACAACTGGGGCAACGTGCCGGAGGAAACCCGCCACCTCTAGCTTTTCCACAGGCGAAAAAAAAACCCCGCCGAAGCGGGGTTTTTTCAAGACCATTACGACATCCTGTCGCTGCATCCTTGCACATGGTCGGTCATCCATGACCCTGAGCGCGTCCTGCGCTGCAGTTGGTGGGTGAAGATTAAGCCTGTCGCCCAATCGGCAACAGGCGAGATAGCAGCCAGCGCATGTAAGCCTTTCGCCATAGATCGACCTGCCAAAACCCCTAGGCCGCGCCTTCCAGAGCGTGGATGGCCAATTCCGCCACTTGCAGTTGGTGTTCCGCGCTGGGTACGTCGCCGTCCTCCAGGAACCAGGCGGCGGACAGCCCGGTATAGGCCAGCACCCATTGCAGCAGGCGCTTGCGCTCCAGCCCGGCGGCCTGGGCGATGACCTCGACCTGGCGGGTGAAGCGCCGCGGATCGCTGCTGGTCGCCAGGTCCGGGTTGCAGATCAGGTTGGCAAAATCGAAACCGCGCTCGCCCATGACCCGCTTGGGATCGATCACCAGCCAGCCGCGTTCCTCGAAATCCAGCACATTGTCGTGATGGATATCGCCGTGCAGCACCACCTTTTCCCGAGGGGTAGCCAGCAGTTCATCGGCCGTGGCCAGGCAGCGCAGGAAAACCCCACCCTCGCGCCGGGCGGCCGGGCGCAGGGCCTTGAACCATTCCTGCAGGCTCAACAGCGGCGGCAAGGGCGTCGCGCGTGGCGCATGCAGGCGTGCCAGGCTGGCGCAGACGATCCGGCTGACCTCGTCGTCTTCGCCGGCCAGGGCCATCTGCATCAGCGAACGCCGGCCCATGGCCCGCTCCATCAACAAACCATCGCCATGGTGCGCGTAGACTCGGGCGGCGCCCTCGCCGGCCCACCAGACCATCAGGCGGTTACCGTATTTTTCCTCGTCGTCGAGGGCGATCTTCAGCATCGCCGGCGCATCGTCCAGGCGCACCGGCAACAAGTGGCTGCCAGGGGTGACGATGGGCGCACCATCGACCTGCAGGTTCCAGCGTTTCAGGTAAAACTCGAACATCCGTGACTCTTTCCGTTATGACTCGACAAAGGCCTGCAATTGACCCAGGGCATGATCCCATTGCTGGCTGATCACCTCCAGCGAGCGCCGAGCCTCGGCCAGCCGGCCCGGTTCGAAGGCCCACAGGCGCTCGCGCCCCAGCTTGGCGTCGCGCACCAGCCCGGCCTGCGCCAGCACCTGCAAATGCTTGGTCACCGCCTGGCGGCTGATGTCGGTGCCGAGGGTCAACTGGCTGATCGACAGGGCGCCACCTCCACACAGAATGGCGACGAGCCGCAGGCGGGTCTCGTCGCCCAGTGCCGCGAAGATCATGGCCGAGCCGTCCAGCGATGCCGCCACTGGCAGCAGGGATGTGGAAGGGGTATCAGGGGCCAAGGTAGGTCTCGATATTGTTCATCTGCTCGTCCCAGCCGCGGCTGTTCATGCGAAACGCCTTGAGCCGCCGTTCGGGTGGAATGCCATCGAACCCCGACTCGACCACCCGCAGCAAGGTGCCGCCATCCAGGTCTTCGAGCTCGAATTGCACCAGGGTACTGGGCTCGGCGCAATAGTCGACTCCAGGCTCCACCGCGTACGGGTGCCAGCTGAAGGCGAACAGGTGTTCGGGCTCCAGCCGCTCCACCAGCACATCCCAGACCAGGTGTTCATACCCGGGATAGGTAATCTGCCCCCGGGTCCGTTGCCCGACGACAAAACGCTGGCCCGCGAGCGCCACGCCGAACCAGCTGCCGAACGCCTCGGCATTCGCCAGCGCGGCCCAGACACGAGAACGGGTTGCCTTGAGCAGGATCTTTCTTTCGATGCGATCTGATGAGTTCATGGGTCACCTCCAGTGATCACACCCTAGCTCGCCCTGGCAGAAGAGCAACCTTTAAGTTGCGTTTTTTCGCAAAGACGGACACGCGGTCGTCGTCAGAGCTAGGATGCAGGCCAAAGAGCTGTCGCCAGCCTGAACCGGGCGGCCGGCAAAACGTCCTTGATGCCCCCTTGATCGTCCATCGCGAGAATCAGCATGAACCCACGTATTTTCCTGGCCCTGGCGCCGCTGCTGCTCACCCCGCTGGCCCAGGCCGCCGACTGTGCCAATGCCAGCACCCAGGCCGCCATGAACCAGTGCGCCGCCGAGCAGCACCAGGTGGCGGACAAGGAACTGAATACGCTTTACCAGCGCATCACCCAGCGCCTGAAGGACAACCCGGACGGCAAGAAACTGCTGGTCGGCGCCCAGCGCGCCTGGGTGGCTTTTCGGGATGCGGAGTGCGGGTTCGCCGCCTCCGGGGTCGCCGGTGGCAGCGTCTATCCGTTGATCTACAGCAACTGCACCACCGACCTGACCAAGGCCCGGGTCGAGGCGTTCAAGACCTATCTCAAGTGCCAGGAAGGCGACCTCGGCTGCCCGGTGCCGGGGAATTAAATCGGCGGCGATCTTTAGATTTTTCGCGAGCAAGCTCGCTCCTACAGGGCGTCGCTGTTCCTGTAGGAGCGAGCTTGCTCGCGATGGCTAGCGCTCGAACACCTGGGCCGTGGTGATCGCCATGTCCCCGCCCGGCAGCTTGATGCTGCCGATCTGCTTCAGGCTGTCGGCATCGAAGATCGCCACGTCGTTGAAGGTCCCGGCCAGGTAGATCTTGCTGCCCGCCTTGTTGAACGAAATGCAGTAGTAGGAATGGTCCAGGGTGGCGGCCTGGAGCAGTTTTTTCTGCCGGATGTCGTACTTGGCCAGGCGGTTGAGCACGCCGAACATCAGGTTCGGGTCCTTCGGCGAGCGCATGCCACTGAAGTAGATTTCCGTCAGCGGACCGAAGTCGGTGGTTTCGCTCTTGCCGGTTTTCAAGTCGATGCTGAACAGGCCGTACAGGTACTCGGCGCTGGCCGGGTCCTGTTTCTGGTCCTTGAACTTGGCGGCGGTGTAGAGCAGCGAGAAATCATGGCGCCAGGTCTGCTGGTTCCACACGTAGAGCACGTCCGGCGCGCTGTAGTTCGGGCGTTTCCAATGGCGGCTGGGGATCAGCACGTCGAACTTGCCGGTCTTGACGTCGACCTTGTACACATCCGCCCCGGCCACATACAGCGAGCCGTCGTCACCGCTCTGCATGATGGTCAGCTGCCGCGGCGCCGGGAAGCTGCGCACCGGCTTGGCCTTGAGCCCGGCGTCGGTGGCATACACATCCAGCCGCGGCTGCTTGACCTCATAACGGTCGTTGAGCATCAGCGTCGGGTTGGCCACGGTGTACAGCTCCTTGCCGTCGTGGCTGACGGTGAAGGCGAACATCGAGCGCGCCTTCTCCCCCGGCTGCTGGGTGATGCTGGCGTGGAACACCTGCTTGCAGCTGTCCAGCTCGACGCCATAGACATCGGCGTAGTGGTTGTTCAGCACGTAGGCGACCTTGCGGTCCGGCGCCAGTTGCACGGTGCCGGGGCCGAAGGCGTCGGGCATCTTGCAGGTCTTGTACAGCGTGTCGCTGGCCAGGTCGATCACGTGCAGGTTGTTCGGATAGTTGGTGGTGACCATGTATTCATGGCCGGCGTTGAGGGCCTTGTCACTGTTGTCATCGGCCAGGACGCTGAGGGAACAGCCCCCCAGGACGGCGGAAGCGGCCAGGCCGCAGGCATTGATCAAGCGCATGCTGGAATCCTTCTACTGACCGATTACTTGTCTTTAGGGAACACGGTGCCGAGGTTGCGCCAGTTCTCGTTGGAGGCCTGGGCGTCCTTGTTCCAGTCGGGGTAGGTGCTCATCATGTCCGGCACCTGGGCCGGCCACCAGCAAGGGTCGGAGCAACCGTAGAGGTCGGCCTCCATCGGCTGGCACAAGGACGACACGCCACCGAAGGCATCGATTTCCCAGCCCGGGTCGGTGGTCGAGGCACAACCGGCCACCGAACTCATGGCGACCACCTCTTCGATACGGTTCTCGTCGGCGGCCTGTTCCAGCTTCTGGGCTTTGTTATTGATCGGCTTGAGATGTTTCATGTCAGTGGGCCTTGCGCGGAGTGATGTAACTGCTGATGAACGCAGGGTTGCGGGCCATGATCCGGCTGTAGACCTCGATGCCGAAATCCACCCAGTCACGCATCAGTTCGCAATAGTGATAGGTCGGGTGCGCCGGGTCGCCGTAGCGGGCGTAGCTCTCGTGGTAGCAGCCGCCGGAACACAGGTTGCGGATGCGGCAGCTGTCGCAGCCGGTGTTGCTGCGGTCCAGGCGCTGGGACAGGAAGTCGTTGAGCTCCATCTGCTTCACCCCGCCCTCGCGCACGTTGCCGAAGGTCGGCAGCGATGAGCCGGTAAAGCGGTGGCACAGGTTCAGCTCGCCCTTGTGGTCCACCGCCAGCATCTTCAGCCCGGCGCCACAGGGCAGCGCCTTCTTGTGGCCTTCGTGGATATCGGTGATCAGCTGGTGCAGGTTGGAGAAACCGATATTGCGATGCTCCAGGGCCGCCTCCAGGTAGCGCCGGCCCAGGCGCTTCATGCTGGCGAAGACTTCGATCAGTTCTTCGCCTGTGAGGTTGAAGCTGCTGATGTCGCCCGAGGTCACCGGGGCAAACCCGACTTCGGCGAAACCCAGTTCGTTGAACAGGTGATCCCAGATGGTTTCCACATCGGTGACCCCGGTGGTCAGGGTCACCCGCGCGCCGACCGGGCGGCTGTCGTAGCGCGCCAGCAGCATCTGCGCCTTGCGCCGCACCACGTCATAGGTGCCCTGCCCGCCCACGGTGATGCGGTTGCGGTCGTGCACGGTCTTCGGCCCGTCGATGCTCACCGACAAGCCAAAGCAGTGGGCATTCAGGTAGTCCACCGTTTCCTCGGTGAGCAGCGTGGCATTGGTGGTCATGACGAACTCGACGAACTTGCCCGCCTCGCGAAAACGCTTCTCGCAATAGTCGACCATGTACTCGATCAGCTTGCGGTTGCTCAGCGGCTCGCCACCAAAAAACACCACGGTGAAACGCTCCTCGTCGGGGGATTCCTTGAGCAGCATTTCCACCGAGGCGATGGCCGTCTCGACGTCCATCTTCTTGCCCGCCGAGGGCTTGTCCAGGTCTTCCTTGTAGCAGTAGGTGCAGCTCAGGTTGCAGCCGGTGTTGACGTTGAGCACCACGGTGTTGATCGCCGTGCGCTCGACCCGCTTGACGGTCCATTCCTCAGTCAATGGCGAGCCGTCGCTGACCAGTTCCAGGGCGATCAGCTCGCGCAGGGTCTCGTTGATTTCCTCGCCGTCGTACTGGCTGGCCAGCCGCTGGATCAGATCGCTGGAAGAACAGCCCGGCCCGCGCAGGGCATCGATGATGCTGCCGGTCAAGGCATCGCTGGCGAACAGCGAACTGCTGGGGATATGGAACAGCATGCGGTCGGCATCGACCTGCACTTCGTGCAGGTTGCGTTCGACCAGATTCAAGATAGCGCCCATTGCAAACCTCCTGTGCCGGCCCCCTTTTGGCGGGGGCCCGCGGTCATTCCGAAAGGGTGTCTCAAGTCACGGACCGCGCCTTAGGGGATGGGTGGATTGTTCCAGCGTTGCACGGTGACGATCAGGTGGCCTGCGCCGGTCAGGGATTTCCCTGCGTCGTCGACGGCGGCGATCACCTTGAGGTTGCCGGCGTTGTTGGTGGACATCTTGCGCTGCGGGTTCGGCCCGGCATCGCCCGGAATGAATACACCGCTGTCGGCCTGCATGGTGCCGGCGAACTTGACGTCCTCGTCTTCCTTGGCGCGCTCGTCGAAGGCTTCGACCTTCCACTGCGCCGGGAACACGCCGATGCGGTACGGCTTGCCATCGGCGCCCTTGCCCCAGGCTTCGGCATCGAAACGGCCCTGGACTTTCGGCGTCGAACCGCCACCCTCGCCAATCCGCGCCACCGAGAACTCCGGCACCACCTTGACTTCGGAGATGCTGCTGTAGACCGACAGCGTCGGGCCTTTCAGCGTGCCGACGGTGACGTTGCGCAGGCCCGGTTGGGCATTGGCGGCCGCCTTGAGCCTGACCTTGATCCGCTCCGCGCTCTGCTCGATGACCTCAACCACTTCCACGCCTTTGCCAAAGCCCGGCTTGCCGGTGAGGCCGCTGCCGATCAGGGTGACTTCAGCTTCGGCGCCGGCCTTCAGATAACCCGGCTGCACCGCCAGCAAACGGCTGCTGCCCTGCTTGGCGGCGACGAAGTCCAGGCCGCGCTCGTCGTGCTCGGCCTCGAACATCCGGCCCTGCAATGCATTGCCTTTGGCAGCGAACACCTGGCGCATGCTCACGCCGTCGATGCTGACATTACCGCGCCATTCGTAGCCGCTGTAGAGGATCGCGCTGCCCTCGCCGTTGAACGGGCTGCCGTCGGCGTACTGGCCCTTGATGCCGACCTTGAAGGTGTCGTTGCCATCGGCAGCGACGCTCATCACCCCGGCCAGTTCGCCCTTGCCCGGCAGATGGCCGCTGAAGCTCCAGTCGCCCACCAGGGTCTCGGCCTTGGGCGCGCTAGCCAGCCATTGGGCCCAGGCCGGGTTGTCCAGCGGATAACGCTTGGCCAGCAGCGGCACCATCTCCTTGCGCGCCAAGTCGAACCAGTCGCGGTCGCGGGACAGCGCCTGGTATTCCAGGGACGGCCATTGGCCGAGGTGGAAGTTCACCAGGCGTTCCCACTCCTGGGCCGGACGCCGTTGCAGGGCGACCCGCGCGCCGGAGTGGCAGCGGCCGCACATCTGGCTGGTTGGTTCGTCGAACTTCTCCACCGTGTTCAAGCGCCGCTCCAGGGCGTAGCGCACGCCGTCGGTTTCGCTCGGCGCCAGGCCCTGGGTGTCGGCCAGGTATTTGACCAGGGTGCGGCGATCGTCGTCGCTGATCTGCAGGCCATGCATGACCTGCATGCGGGCGATGCTCATCAACCAGCCTTCCGGGGTCTTGCGCTGGTGGCTGATGCGGCTCAGGCCGCCTCCCGTTTCCGGGGTATGGCAGCCCTGGCAGGTCTCCTTGAGGATGGCCTGGGCCTCGCGCGCCGCAAGGCTGGGAGGGGCATGCAGGGCGGCGCAGACCGCCAGCGCCAGCAGGCCGCTGGACGTGCCTGCTCGGAGTGTTCTCTTGATCAAGGTCGGACCTCCACGGAGCTTTTTATTAGCGAGCTTTATTATTGTTGTGCGTCGTTTTTATGGTTTCTGCCATGCCCGGTGGCGCCAGGCACGGAGGCAAGAGAAACGGCTGGGTTGAGCAATACACGGAGCGTGCCAGCTTACAAATGATGTTTTTTATCAAGGACTTGCTGAAACACCAGGACGCATCCCCCAGGCAACCGCCTACCAGCCGCGTTTAATTTCGCGACAACTGTTCCACTCTGAGACATACACGGCGATGAGGGAACCAATCAGCCATCGCAGCGATAGCGCCAGCACGTTTCAGAATCGTCCTAAAGCCTTGCCTTGGTGCGCCTGAATAAGCTCGCGAAGCTCTACAACGAGCCATAGCCCCACGGATCAGTCAACACACAAGGATGATGTCCCCCCATGCTTTCTTCCGCTCGCCTGGGCGACAAACATGTCTGCCCTCTTCCCGGTCACGGCACCACCCCGATTGCTTCCGCTTCCGGAGATATAAACATCAACTCCATGGGTGCGGCCCGAGTCGGCGACATGTGCGGCTGTGGTGCGGTCATTACCACAGGGTTTCCCTCAATCCTCCTAAATGGCCGCCCCATGGCCCACTTAGGAAGCCCTACCACTCACGGCGGGACAATCATCACGGGCAGCCCCAATACCTTCGGTGGCTTTGTCATGGGGCCTACTCCTGGGGCTGCCATCATCAACTTCGCAGCGCTCGGAGTGTTTCGCTCAGATGGCTCGGTAGACGATGAAAAGATGGCGACCTTGTTGGCTGATCCGAAGCTGACCGAGAAGGCCGCCGCTGCGAATGCTTTGGTTGATCCCAATGCGGCCTCTAAGGCATCTGAAGAGAAGCCTGAACCGAACGATGGGCCTGAAGGGTGTACTCACCCGAACATGATGGAGAAGCTGGCGAGCTACATCGCAGATGAGATGAATAGCAACATCCACCACTCTTCCGTCTTGAAGATGAAAGAGCTGCTCAGCTATGACGTTGCGGAAGAGACTCGCAAGCAAATGGGCCTGCCGTGGTATGCCCAAATCGGAAATACCAGCCCTCAAGCTATCGGCGCTTCAAACGTTGCGGCAGCTATGGCCCTTTGGACTGAACGAGTAGGCCAGGGTCGTGATTGGGACCACAAACCGAAGATTCATGCAAAATTTGGCAGGTATCGCCACAGGCAAGGCAAGTACGACTACTTCTACGATATTTGGTCGAACATTCACTACGGCTATGTGGGTATGGCTGGAGGACTCACTGAAGGCGTCCTTTTAGATGGTGCTGGGATCGAGCAGATTGTTTCAGATCAATTACGACGGTGGGGAGAACAGATATTCGTCGCCAAAGAAGACCAGAGGCTCAAAGGACCTCATGCCACAGAAGGCGTAGAAGGGATGCGCGCATGGGATGACGTCCCTGATCGAATTTCGATTAGTATCGGCATGAAACTCTACAACAAGTATCCAAATGGGGGCATCACGGCACATACAATCATGGCCGAAGTGCTTGCAGTCACACCGGAAGAATGGGGGGATGGCGCCAGTGTCCATGTATGCGAGAAATATTAAAACCCGATATGTTATTGGGGCACTCATTGTTTTCCCATTGTTGTTCTGGTACGTGGCGACCCCCGTCGTACGTGTCCATTACTCCAAAGAAGGTACAGACGAACTTCGGCTAATCTGGAACACGCAGCACAACATCCATAAAGAAGGAGTGCTTCCGGGGCAAGCCACATATGATACTGGGCATATTTTCCCCAATGAGAAGTTCTTCATGAACCTCGATTGGTGGAATGAAAATAGTCTGCGGAGATGCATAAACATCACGCCAAAATGGGGGAGCGCAATAGACATTTACCTTGATGGTAAAGGCCGCATCGACACAGCTAAAACCGGCCCTGACGTTATTGCTCGCTTAAAACGATGTGAGGGTGATGCTGATCCTTTCCGCCCTTAAAGTTCTCTACCAGCACCAATATGAGGTCATCCAACACAACCGCCAAGTAGAATGCAGACGACATCCCCAAGGCCTTTACAACTGGTGACGGAGCATCACGACAATGAAGTGGCCCAAGCGACGCCTCGAACTTCGCGATTTCGGCATGGCCCTGTACCTGCTCAGCCTTGCACTACCAGCGGTGTATCAAGAAGATGATAACTGGCTGTATGGGACACTCACCCAAGACACTTTACCTGGATGGCTTGCATTCATATCGGGGTTACTGTCAATGGTCTACGGTTACTCTGCGTGGTTAGCAAACCCCTTATTCATCGCTGCTTACCGGACTCGGAACGTCAAGCGAAGTTTCATCTATGCAGCACTCGCATTACTGGCGGGACTATCGGTGCAATTACAGCTCGTTACTTGGTACGACGAAAACGGCAGATTCACTGTTACTGGTTATACCTACGGTTACTACGTCTGGTTGCTTTCCTTCTCTTGGATGGCCGGATTGGCTATAACTAATTGGAGAAAAGGTGTCCGTGTCCACATATGTAAATAAGCTGAGTAAAGGACGCATCGACATTGCTAAAACTGGCCCTGACGTTATTGCTCGCTTGAAACAATGTGAGGTTTTTTTTGAAGGACTCGGATAAGGAGCCAGCCAAGGAGGCGCTGAGAGCCATAACGGGCATACGCGACTGGTATAAGAACCTGCGCTACCGCTACTCTGTACTGGATGAGAACAGCGATTTAAATTCTCATGAGTTCTATCTGGCCGCACAGCACGCTTGCCGTACATGGGCCGTGGTGGTTGACCAATCAATCTGCTACTACGGCAAATCCAGCTTTAGCGTAACCGCTGAGCCCTACGATCCGAAAACCTACGTGGATTACGCCAAGGCGCTCCAGGCCGCCACCAAGAGCTGTCCTGTTCCACAATAAAGGCATCAGTCTGTCGATTGTGATCTACCAGTCAAGGCTGCGCAGTGTCCGTTATGCAGGGCTTCAAACGATCTGCGTCTGCACCACGCAGCTGCTACGATGCCTGGCTTAACCGCTTCAGCCCCCGGCCCTGACAGGAATCGCGCCATGCTCAATGCCCTGCTTTTCGATCTCGACGGCACCCTGACCGACACCGACCAATTGCACCTGCTGGCGTTGCAGCAGTTGTTGCTGGAGGAAGAGGGCCGGGTGTTCACCCAGGAAGAGTTCGCGGCCCATGTCAGCGGCCAGGCCAATGCCAATATGTGCCGCTACCTGTTTCCGCAGCGCTCGGTGGCCGAGCACGAGGCTTTCGCCGACCGCAAGGAAGTGCGCTTTCGCCAGCTGTCGCCACGACTGACGCCGATGCCGGGCCTGCTGCGCCTGTTGGATTTCGCCCGGGAACGCGGCATCGGCGTCTGCGTGGTGACCAATGCGCCACGGGCCAATGCCGAGCACATGCTCGACGTGCTGGGGCTGGGCGATCGCTTCGACAGCGTGCTGGTGGCCGAGGAATTGCCGCGGGCCAAGCCCGACCCGCTGCCCTATCTCACCGGCCTGGAATGCCTGGGCGCCAGCGCCGAGGCTGGGATAGCCTTCGAGGACTCGATCCCCGGCCTGACCGCCGCGGTCGGGGCCGGGGTCTTCACCGTCGGCCTGGCCACCAGCCAGAGCCCCGAGGTGTTGCTGGCCGCTGGCGCGCATCTGGTGGTCGAGGATTTCAACGACCCGCGATTGTGGGCGGTGATCGAGCGGATGCTCGGCTCGCGCTGAAGCTGCGCCCAACGGTCTGATAGGAAAACTCAGAAATAACCCAAGGCTTTTTCAGTTGTGTCTGATGGTCCGGCGCGCGTTGGCTCTTGAAGATAGCGCCCCGCACGCCTGTCGTATCAAGGACCTTCATGAACGCCCTCACCTCCCTCTCCCTGCTGGCCCTGCTGGGCCTTGCAGCCAGCACAGGCCACGCCCAGGAAGACCCCGAGCCGGCCCCGCCGGAAGCCACCAGCAGTTGCCTGACCCGGGGCGAAGCCATCAAGAGCAGCCTGGAAAAACTCCTGCCCGATCCTGAGCAGCGCCAACTGGCCGGCCTGCAACGGGCGCTGGAACCGCTCAGCGACTATTGCGACGGCCTGCACTTCGAGCACAACCCGCCCCTGCGCCAGGCCGAATACCAGGTGATATTGCGCCAGATGGAACTCGACGCCGCGCAGCGTTATGGCGACCCAAGCATCATCGACAAACGCAAGGCCCGGCTGACCCACGCCCTGCAAGTCCTGCAATACGCCCTTGGCGCCCACGGCAACTGAAGCGGTTTCTTGCCCGACAAGCTTCATCACCGGCTCGCTTCGGCGAGCCCGGGCCTGCTTCAGCGCCAGACTTTCCCAACAGATTCAACGACCTGTGAAATCCGTTCGGGAGTATTCAGAATTCCTCGTGAATGGGAATGCAACCAATTGTTATACAAGGAATTTTCTAATATTTAGCTAAGATTGTTCTGACTCGTGCCGATGGATTTTGTAGGACACAGGGAGCAATCTGGAAATGAGAAACAATCAGCCCGTTACACAACGTGAAGTGGCTTTAGGGTCAAACCAGAAACTCATCTCCACCACCGATGCCCATGGCGTCATCAGCTACTGCAACGATGCCTTCGTCGACATCAGCGGTTTCGACCGCGACGACCTGATCGGCGCTCCACAGAACATCGTCCGTCACCCCGATGTCCCCCCCGCGGTATTTGCCCATATGTGGGCGGCGCTGAAACAGGGCCAGCCGTGGATGGGCATCGTCAAGAATCGTTCGAGAAATGGCGACCATTACTGGGTCAACGCCTACGTCACGCCGATTTTCGAGGGCAGCCGGATCGTCGGCTACGAATCGGTCCGGGTCAAACCCAGCGCCAAACAGATCCGGCGCGCGCAAGGCCTCTACCAGCGTCTCAACCGCAAGCAGCCGGCCATCCCCCGCCGGCACCGCTGGCAACCGGCCCTGCTGGGCTGGGCGCCGTTCCTGGCCACGGGCCTGGCCGGTGGCCTGAGCGGCCTCTGGCTGGCGCAGCCTTTGGCGCTGGCGGTGGCCGCCGGGCTCTCCGTGCCCCTGGCGCTGCTGGCGATGCAGCGCCAGAACCATGCCGCCCGGCGCCTGCTGCAACTGGCCGACTCGTCCACCTGCGACCCGTTGATCGCGCAGATGTACAGCGACGCCCACGGCCCCCAGGCATGCCTGGAAACCGCCTTCGTCAGCCAGGATGCGCGGCTGCAAACCTGCCTCACCCGCCTGCAGGACAGCGCCGAACAGCTCAATGCCCTGGCCAGCCGCTCCGATACCCTTGCCAGCGACAGCTCCCGTGGCCTGGACCGCCAGCGGGTGGAAACCGAGCAGGTGTCCGCCGCGGTCAACCAGATGGCCGCCACCACCCAGGAAGTAGCCAGCCATGTGCAGCGCACCGCCGACGCCACGCAGGCCGCCAACCAGTTGACCGGCCGTGGGCGCGAAGTGGCCCGCGATACCCGTGAAGCCATCGAACGCCTGTCCCAGGTGGTCGGCGAAACCGGGCAGAACGTGGCGCAACTGGCCAGGGACAGCGACGAGATCGGCACCGTGGTCGATGTGATCAAAAGCATCGCCGACCAGACCAACCTGCTGGCGCTCAACGCGGCCATCGAAGCGGCCCGCGCCGGTGACATGGGCCGCGGTTTCGCGGTGGTGGCCGACGAGGTGCGCCAGCTGGCCCAGCGCACCGCGCAATCCACCCAGCAGATCCATGAGCTGATCACCCAGTTGCAGAGCTCCTCGCAAAACGCCGTGCAGAGCATGGAAAGCGGCCAGCGCCAGGCCGAGGAAGGCGTGGCCCGGGTACTGGAGGCGGACCAGGCGCTGCTGGGCATCAGCCAGGCGGTGGCCAACATCACCGAGATGACCACCCAGATCGCCGCCGCCACCGAAGAGCAAAGCGCCGTGGCCGAGGAGATCAGCCGCAATATCAGCACCATCGCCCAACTGGCCGACCAGACCTCGGAGCAGGCCCATCACTCGGCCGAACTGAGCAAGGAACTGACCCGGACCGCCACCACCCAGTACTCGCTGGTGGAACGTTTCAACCGCTAGGTTCGATGTGTGTGTACGGGTTTATCGCGAGCAAGCTCGCTCCTACAAGTAATGCGCAAACCCTGTAGGAGCGAGCTTGCTCGCGAAAAACGTCAACGATAACGCGTATTGCCCGGTTTAACGCGGTGTGCTGGAGCTCTTCGTCGGAACGCCGCCCGGAGACAAGCTCGCACTTACAAAAGGCCTTAACTGATCGGCATTACGCCAATGCGCGGGCTTTTTTATTCTTCGAGGGCCGTCTCAGTCGGCCGCCAGCTGCTGCCGGTATTCCTTCACATAACCGTTGGCCAACTGGTCCTTCTGCTTGTCGTCGAGGATCTTGCCGGCCATCTGGAAGAACTTCTGTTCTTCTTCCTCCAGGTGGTGATGCACCTTGTCCACCAGCTTCTTCGCCGTGGCCAGCCAGGCCGGGCTGGACATCTCGGTGTCGTCCAATGCCTCCATCAGCTCGTCCATCGCGTGGTGCTCGGCAATCGCGTGCCGGCTCAGGTCGACGCCGTTGTCGTGCTCCATCAACGGCAGGTAGAAGAAGCGTTCCTCCGCCGTCTCGTGGGCCTGTACTTCGGCCTTGAGCTGGGCGTAGGCCGCGCTGCGTTCGGGGCTGTCCCCCGAGGTGCGCATCAGTTCGGCAGCGTAGCCGCGCTGGCGTTCATGGCTCTCACGCAGGGCTTCGAATATGTTCACGGGCACATCTCCACGGCAGGCTTGTCTTGACTAGACACTGGCCGTTCGACGGCAGTTCAACCGCAGATAATGGCCGTCCCCCTCTGTAGGAGCAGCCGGTCGACGCTCGATTGCTCGCGATGACGGACTGGCGTTCGACGCGAAAACCAGAGGGTCCGTGCCGACCTCTCGCCAGCAAGCTGGCTCCTACAGGCGGATGGGGGCCAGGCGTTACTGCTCCTCGGTCTTCTGCTCCTTGCAGTCCTTGAGCAGTTGCTGTTCCTTGGCGGTGTGGTCGGCTTCCAGGAAGCTCAACAGGCCGCTGTCGCCCTGGGTGTGCCAGCGGTAGCTGTTCTGCTCGTCGTCGGCGACATACAGCGCGCCGGAGGCTGCGCGGGCGATATGCATCGGTATCAGCTGGCCCTTGTAATACAGGGTGGCGAACGAGGCGCCGTTATCGATGTTCAGGTACGCCGCCTGCACCTCTACCCCACCCTCGCAGCGGTAGCTGGCCAGGCTGCTTTGGTACGCCGGCAGTTCCGGCTCGGCCGGGGTCGTCGCGGCCTGGGCGAACAACGGCGCCAGCAGCAAGGTGGTTCCCAGAATCGTTGCAATCTTCAATGTACAGCTCCTTGTTCAGTGCACTTTATGACAGGCCCCTTTACGACGAAGCAGGCCCCCATAAGTTCAGGCCGGGGTGTCTCAAGGCATTCGCAATTTGCGACAGCTTGTATCTGCCGCCCTTCCGTAACCGCAAAGAAACCTTATTAAAATCATTTAGTTAAACACCAGTCAAAACTGGCACAGCGGTTGCGAAAGCCCTCGCCTCACGCATAACAAGAGGTTCTGTCATGGCTATTGCAACCCTGCTCCCCGCCACCACCGCCTTTATCCAGCGCGCCCCGCGCATGCTGATCGGCGCCGAATGGGTCGAGGCCGCCGACGGCCAGACCATGCCGCTGCACAACCCGGCCACCGGCGAACAACTGTGCGTGGTGCCGCGGGCCACGGTGGACGATGTCGACCGCGCGGTGCTGGCCGCGCGCCAGGCCTTCGACGATTCACCCTGGAGCCGCACCCGGCCGCGGGAACGGCAGAACCTGCTGTGGAAGCTCGCCGACCTGATGCAGCGCGACGCCGAGCTGCTGGCGCAACTGGAATGCCTGAACAACGGCAAGAGCGCCGCGGTGGCCCAGGTCATGGACGTGCAACTGGCCATCGACTTTTTGCGCTACATGGCCGGCTGGGCGACCAAGATCGAAGGCAGCAGCGTCGAGGTCTCCGTGCCGCTGATGCCCGACCGGCAGTTCCACAGTTTCATCCGCCGCGAGGCGGTGGGCGTGGTCGGCGCCATCGTCGCCTGGAACTTCCCGCTGCTGCTGGCCAGCTGGAAGCTCGGCCCGGCCCTGGCCACCGGCTGCACCGTGGTGCTCAAGCCGGCCGACGAAACCCCGCTGACCGCGCTGAAGCTCGCCGAACTGGTGCAGGAAGCCGGCTACCCCGACGGCGTGTTCAACGTGGTCACCGGCACCGGCATCACCGCGGGCTCGGCCCTGACCCACAACCCACGGGTGGACAAGCTGACCTTCACCGGCTCCACCGCGGTGGGCAAGGAAATCGGCAAGATCGCCATGGATTCCATGACCCGGGTCACCCTGGAACTGGGCGGCAAGTCGCCGACCATTGTCATGGCCGATGCCGACCTGGGCAGCGCCGCGGCCGGCGCCGCCAGCGCGATCTTCTTCAACCAGGGCCAGGTCTGCTGCGCCGGCTCCAGGCTGTATGTACAGCGCAAGCACTTCGACAATGTGGTGGCCGATATCGCCGGCATTGCCAACGCCATGAAACTCGGCAGCGGCCTGGACGCCAGCGTCGACATGGGCCCGCTGATCTCCGCCCGGCAGCAGGAGCGGGTCTGGCGCTATATCGAGATGGGCCGGGACAGCGGCGCCACTATCGCCTGCGGCGGCGAGCGGTTCGGCCCCGGTTATTTCGTCAAGCCGACGGTGATCGTCGACGTCGACCAGCAGCACTCGCTGGTGCAGGAAGAGATCTTCGGCCCGGTGCTGGTGGCCATTCCTTTCGACGACGAGGCCGATGCCCTGCGCCTGGCCAACGACAGCCCCTACGGCCTGGGCGCGAGCATCTGGTCCAACGACCTGGCGGCGGTGCACCGGATGATCCCGCGGATCAAGTCCGGCTCGGTCTGGGTCAACTGCCACAGCGCCCTCGACCCGGCGCTGCCGTTCGGTGGCTACAAGATGTCCGGCGTGGGCCGGGAAATGGGTTACGCGGCGATCGAGCATTACACCGAGCTGAAATCGGTGCTGATCAAGCTCTGACGACCCGCGATAGCCCATAGCGCAAGCGCTCCTCAACGGCGGCGCCGGGGTCTGCCCGGCGTCTCCCGACGACTGGTTTAGCGTCGCCGACCCGCTGCCCGGCCTGCGCCCCGAACGGCTGCTACGCTCAGCCCGAGCCGGCTCGACAGCTGCCCTGCAAGCCTGGCTCACCCACCTTCAACCCACACCTCATCACCACCGAAAACCCGAGGGAAGCATCATGGGATCAAATGGATATGATCACGACGGGGTCCAATGCGGATGCCACAACCCCATCTGGAACGCTCTGAAGGACACACTCGACCCGGCCAGCCATACCGCCAGCCAGCCACAGGACACCCATGAGCTGGCAAAGGAACCGGCCGGCGAGTCCATCATCTTTACCAACGGCACCATCTACCCCTTGCGCGACGGCAACATGGACGAACGGGTCGAGGCCCTGGGCATCCACGCCGGCGACGTGGTCGCCTCCGGCACCCTGGCCGCCGTCGAAGCCCGCATGAACGCCCTGGGCATCACCTACAAAAAGCAGTCGTTGAACGGCAAGACCCTGTTGCCCGGCCTGATCGAACCCCACGCCCATATCGTGCAGAGCTGCGCCATGGAAGGCTGGCTGAACCTGGGGGCCATCGATACCGACAACCCCGATGAGCACAAGAACCAGCGGCTACGGCCCACCTATGACTGGCTCTGGTTGAAAAGCACCATCCAGGGCAACCTGCCCAAGGACAACTCGACCTGGATCCTCGGCCATCAGGTCGATCCGGCGCTGATGCCCTTCCAGGTCGTACCCCACGGCCTGAACAAACTCATCACCTTCCACTGTGGCCCCGGCGACGACATCGGCAACCTGGACACCATCGACAAGCAGCATCCGATGCTGCTGATCAGCGCGTCCATGCACACCGCCTACCTGAACACCGCGGCCAGCGATGCGGTGTTCAAGAAGACCGGCGTCAGGGCCGACAACGGTGTCCTGCAGGAAGCCCAGGTGCTGGCCGCCATCAAGAGCATTCCCCTCAGGCAACAGCTGGAAATACTCAATATCTTCAAGCACCTCGAAGACTACTTCGACAAGGCGTCGCGCCGCGGGATCACCCTGCTCTACGACGCGATGATGGACCCCCAGTCGAAGCTGGTACTGGGCGCCTACTTCCTGACCCGCCCCAGGAAGCTGCGGATCGGTTACGCCGCCGCCTGCGATGGCACGCCCGAGGCCATCGGCAAGCTGCCGCGCTACCAGCCGGTCAGCCGGGAACAGGCCAAGCGCTTCTACCAGGGCTCGGTCAAGCTGGTGTCGGACGGCTCCAACCAGGGGCTGACGGGCTATCAGGCCACGCGCTACTGCTGCGAGGCGACGCGGCCGGTGGGCAACTTCAACTTCTGCGACCAGGACCACACCCCGGTCACCACACCCGATGCCTACAAGACCGTGGTGCGCAATGCCGTCGAAACCGGCTGGCCGCTGATGATCCACGCCAACGGCGACCGGGCCATCGAGTTCACCCTGCAAGCCTACGAGGCGGCCTTGCAGGGCGGCAGCGCCCTGGAAAAACGCCACCGCATCGAGCACTGCTCGCTGCTGACCGCGGGCACCCTGCAGACCCTGCAGCGCCTGGGCCTGTCGCCAAGCTTCCTGATCGGTCATGTCGGCTACTGGGGCTACGCCTTCAAACAGGCGATCTTCGAAGGCAAGGCCGAACAGATGCTCGACCTGTGCCAGTCGGCCCTGGACCACAACCTGAGAATGACCCTGCACAGCGACTGTTCGGTAACGCCGTTGGGGCCGCTGCGCTCCATGGAACAGGCGGTGACCCGCAAGATGGAAGGCATTCGCGATGCCCAGGGGCGGTTCGTCCATGACCCAAGGCTGCAACCGATCCTCAATGAAGCCGAATGCCTGACGCGCAAGCAGGCCCTGAAAGCCATCACCTATGACGCGGCCTGGCAGTGCCACGCCGAAGGCTGGACCGGGTCCCTGCAGGACGGTTATTTCGCGGACCTGGTGATTCTCGAGCAGGATCCCCTCGACGAGAAAGTGCCGGCCACCAGCATCAGGGACATCAAGGTCTGTGAAACCTGGAAAGGCGGCCACCGGGTGTACGTCAATCCCGATAGCTGATTGTTAGCCAGTGCAAGCCGGGCGGCGGGGTTTGGATGGCCGCTGCGCGGATCGCGAGCAAGCTCGCTCCTACAAGGGCGTCTCATCTTCTGTAGGAGCGAGCTTGCTCGCGATCAATCGTCCAGGCGCCACACATCCGACGATCGATCGCGGGTGCCTTTGCGGCGGCTGCGCCGCCGATCGCAGCCTGCGGCAGCGGCTACAAAAGCCGCCCCCGTCGCATCAGGGCTGGTATCCCTGCCCCAGCAACCAGCCGCGCACGGCCTTGTCCTGCTCCGCACTCAGACCCGCCAGCAGCTGTTGCGCCGGTTCGTTGGGCAAGCGGCGCAACAGCGGCGCCAGCTCCACCCCTTGCACATGCCAGATGCCCAGCGGCTGGTCCGGAGTGATCACCACCTCGGCTTCGTCCACCAGGCTGTCGCGCAATACCGGGGCGCGCTCGATGCGCAGGGCGGAAAAGTCCGCGACGCGATGCGCCGGCTCGCGGTCCGGCCATTGCCGGCGCGCCTGCCAGAACGGCTGTTCGGCCCAGCGCTGCTCGTCGGCGTAGAAATCGCGGCCGATGCGGGCAAAACGCAGGAACAATTGCTCCACCCGCCGGGCATGGAAGCGCTGCGCCAGCGCCGCCCGTTCGGGCCGTTGCAGCAGCGTGTTGATCACCGCCGGCGCCTGCAACGCCGAGGACAGCGACTGGAAGATACCGTTGCCCGACAGCGGGTCCACGGCCATGGCCGCATCGCCCACGCGAATCCAGTTGGCGCCACACACCTGCGGGCAGAGGATCGCCGTGCTGCTGCGCGCGTGCAGCTGCACATCAAGCTCCGGCCCTGCTCCGAAAAACGCCCGCGCCAGGGCCGAAGCCTGTCGTCGCTGGCGGCAGTAATCCAGCAACTGCGCCTTGCCCGGCAGCGCGGCGCTGGCCACGTCCACCGTCAGTTGCCAGTAACACTGGCCGTCGGCCTGGCGCGCCATCCAGGCCCAGCCGTCTTCCAGGCTGTGCACGGCGCTGGCGGTGGTGCCCGGCGCGCCCTGCCAGCGGTTGAGCAGGCTGAGCGTTTCCGGGCCCCGCAGGCCTTTGCCCAGTTCTTTACTCAATGCAGGCGCTTGGCGCCCGCGGGCCTCCACCAGAAAGTCCGCGAAACGCTCGGCCTGCCCCTCGATCCGCAGCCGGTGCCCGCTCGCCGTCGACTGCACCTCCAGCACCCGGCCCTCGATCAGCTCGACCCCGGCCTCGCGCAAATCCTCACGCAGGCCGCGATCGAAACGCGGGCGATCCAGCAGGTATTCGACGTTCTGCCCATGGCTCTGGCCGTTCCACGCCACCTGACGCTGGGACGCCTGCAACGCCGCCTCCAGCCCACGCCCCAGGCCGGCGCCACGCAGGGCTTCGAGCACCCGCAGCGACCCCCCTTCGAGCGCCGGGAAACGCCGCCACTCACTGACCAGCGCCACCGCGTAGCCCAGGCGGCGCAAGCCCAGGGCCGCCGCGGCCCCCGCCGGGCCAGCGCCGAGCACCAGGATCGGCTTCATGTCCAGCCGCGCCGTTCGGGGCCGTGATAGCGGGCGTGAGTCCGCAGCCACTGGACCACCTGCGGGTTGTCGGCGTCGCGGTGTTCGCCGAGGTAACGGGCGATATGCCCGCTCAAGGCCGCACAGCCCAGGCTGGCGCCGGACTGGCCGGGGTGGCTGCCCTGCACACAGGCGGCGAAGTCGGCCTGCTGGCTGTCGAGCCACGACCATTCGCCGGGGGTGCAACGGGCATCGCCGGTGACCCGCAGCACCCCCGGGTAACGCGCCGGGTACACCCCCTCGCCCTGGGCCGGCGTCGAGGCGCACAACAGCACGCCACGGGCCAGGGCGGCCGCACAGGCTTCGCGCAACAGGCGGCGGTCCTGGCGCAGCCCCAGGCTGAGGTTGACCAGCCGCACCTGCTGGCTCACCAGCCAGTCCAGGGCGCTGGCGATCTGCAGGGCGCTGGTCACCCCGCGCTGGTCGAACACCTGGGCCACACAGAAACGCGCCTGGGGCGCCCGCGCGCTGATCGCCTCGATGATCGCGCTGCCGTGGCCGAGGGGGTCTTCGCGCAAGTCGCCCTCGCCGACCCCGTCTTCCACCAGGTAGAAGCGCCGCCCGGCCACCACCTGCGGGCGTTGCAGGGCCGTATGCCCGCTGTCGACCACGCCGATCCGCAGCTCAGGCTTCATGGGGCACCTTCACGGAGTGCAACACGCCGTCCACCAGCTCGAAGCGCAGGTCGGCGTCGGCCAGGGTCGACGGCCGATGGCTGATCAGGATCCGCGTGCGTCCGGCGAACAGCCGGTCGATGGCCTCGATCACTTCGCGCTCGGTGCTTTCGTCCACCGCCGAGGTGGCTTCGTCCAGTACCAGGATCAACGGGGCCTGGAGCAGCGCGCGGGCAATCGCGATCCGTTGTTTCTGCCCGCCGGACAGCTGCTGGCCGCGCTCGCCCAACGGGCTGTCCAGGCCTTCGGGCAACGATTCGATCAGGCTGTCCAGTTGCGCCAGCCGCGCCACCTCGGCCACCGCCGCGCGCGGTGCGTCGGGCACGCTGTAGGCCAGGTTGTCGGCCAGGCTGCCGCGGAACAGCACGATGTCCTGGCTGACCACGGCGATGCGCCGGCGCAGCTCGAACAGGTCGAGCTGGCGCAGGTCGATACCGTCCAGCAGCACCTGCCCGGACTGCGGGTCGTGGTGGCGTTGCAGCAGGTCGATCAGGGTCGACTTGCCGACCCCGGAACCGCCACCCAGGGCCACCTTCAGGCCATAGGGAATGCGTGCCTCGATGCCGCGCAGGGTGCTCGACCGCCCCGGGTGGCTGAAGTGCAGATCACGAAAATACAGCTCGCCGCCGCTGGGCATCGGCAGCGGTTGCGCCGGCGTGGTCACGCTCGGTTGCTCGCCGCGCAGCTCCATGACCCGGCCCAGGCTGACGCTCATGCGCTGGATCGCCACGTACAGCCCCAGCAGGCTCTGCACCGGCCCCACGGCCATGCCCAGGTAAGTGGAAAAGGCGATCAGTGCGCCCAACTGCCAGGTGCCCTGCACCACCCAATAACCGCCGATCAGGAACGCACAGGCCCGCGACAGCGAAGTCAGGGTGCCGGGCACCGCCTGGGTGAAGAACTCGCTGACCTGCAGGCGCAGCAACTGGCTCATGTAGCCCTGCCCCAACTGTTCCAGGCGCCGGGCTTCGCGCTGTTGCTGGCCGGCGCTCTGGATGAACTTCATCACCGGCAGTGTCTCGACCATGAACGACGACATGTCCGCCGAACGCTCGCGCAGTTGCCGCACATCGCGCTCGACCTTGCGCCGCATCCAGCGCAGCCAGAGCACGTCCAGCGGAATCAGCAGCAGCGCCAGCAGCGACAGCTGCCAGGACAGGGTCACCAGCAGCGCCAGGGCCACCACCAGGCCGATCACGCTGGACACCGCGGAGAACAGCGAATCGACGGCAAAACGCTGGATCTCCGCGACGTCGCCATCGAGCCGCGACATCAGGTCGCCGATCCGCCGCTGGCCGTAGAAGCCCGGCGACAGGCGCTGCAAATGCCGGTACAGGTCGTCGCGCAGGGCGAACAGGATCCGCCCCGACAGGCGCGTGTGCAGGTAGCGGTTGATGCCCGACAGCGCGGTGCCCAGCAGCCCGGCGAGAATCATCAGCCCGACGATCCACGCCAGCCTCGGGAAATTGCGCGCCAGCAGGCCGTCGTCGATCAGCAGCTTGGTCAGCCACGGCTGCACCAGCACCAGCAACGAGGCGCAGACCGACAGCGCCAGCAACCCGGCGATGGCCAGGCGCTGCGGACGGACAAACCCGTACAGCCAGCGCAAGGCGGCTTGCAGGGCCGCGGGGTCGGGGCTGTCCACCAGCCGGCTGAGCAGGCGCGCCATCAGCTGCGCAACTGCTTGAGCTTGCGGTACAGGGTCGCGCGGCTGATGCCCAGGGCATCGGCGGCGGCGGAAACATTGCCCTGGTGGTTGTCCAGTGCCTGGCGGATCAGTTCCAGCTGGTTCTCGCGGATGCTGCCTCTGGTCGGGCGTTCGCTGGCGTTGAGATCGTCGAGCATGCTGTCGGGCAGGTGCTCCAGGCCCAGGGCCGCGTCGCCCGCCTCACGCATGGCCAGGGCGGTGCGCAGGACCATCTCCAACTGGCGGATATTGCCCGGCCAGTGATAGCCGGCCAGCAACTGGTGCAGGTCCTCGGCCAGGGCCGCGCCGGGGCTGCCGAGCTTGGCCAGCAGCACGTCCAGCAGCGCGTCGAAGTCCTCGCGCTCGCGCAGCGCCGGGAGCATCACGCTGATGCCGTTGACCCGGTAGAACAGGTCTTCGCGAAACTGCTTGTCGGCCACCTGCTGCTTGAGGTCGCGGTGGGTGGCGCAGATCAGCGCCACATCGATGTCCTGCTCTTCGCCGGCGCCCAGCGGCGCTACCTTGCGGTCCTGCAGCACCCGCAACAGGCGCGCCTGCAAGGCCAGCGGCATATCGCCGATTTCATCGAGGAACAGGGTGCCGCCATGGGCCTGTTGCAGGCGGCCGATCATGCCGCCACGGCGCGAGCCGGTGAAGGCGCCCTCGCGATAACCGAACAGCTCCGACTCGATCAGGCCCTCGGGGATCGCCGCGCAGTTGACCGCGATAAAGGGTTTGTCGGCGCGACTGCCAGCCATGTGCAGGGCGCGGGCGATGACCTCCTTGCCGGTGCCGGTTTCCCCCAGCAGCAACACCGGCAAGGCATTGGCCAGGCCCTGGCGGGCCATGCGCAAGGCCCGGGCATAACGGCTGTTGCTGCCGGCCAGGGTGTCGAGTTGCGGGTCGGGCTGCGCCTGGCTGGGGGCGCTTTTCGACGTGCCGCGCGGCACGCTGCTGACATTGATCGAGCGTTGCGGGGCGCGCAGGGTCTTGTAGAAAAACTCGCCCTTGGCGGTCTGCAGGCTGCCGATGCCGCCCTGTTGCAAACGGCCGAGCAGTTGCACGCCATCCACGCCGAGAAACTCTTCGCAACGCCGCCCCACCAGTGCCGAACGCTCGGCGCGCAACAACTGGCAGGCCTGGGCGCTGACCGCCAGGATCTGCCCGCCGAGACTGACCGCGAGCAAGCCTTGCCACGGCGATTCGAGATACTGCCGACGACTGTGAAACGCCAGGACAATCTGCTCGGGAAAGCTGTTGTTGAACACCCGGCTCTCGATCTGGCTGACCGCCATGCTCAGCAGCGCGGTGCTGTCGTGGATACGACCCAGCGGGCCTTCGCGGGTCAGGTCGAGCACGCCGAGGATCTCGCCCTGGGGGCAGTGGATGGGCACCGAGGTGCAGGAAAAAGGGCTCAGGCGGTCCAGGTAATGTTCGCCGCAGTCGATCAGGGTCGTGCGCGCTTCCACCAGCGCCGTACCCAGGGCATTGGTGCCACGGGTGGCTTCGCTCCAGCAGGCGCCGAGGGTGATGTCCTGCACACCGCTGCCCTTGAGCCGGTCGGCCCGGCCTTCGACCGCAAGAATGGTGGCGTCGGCATTGGCCAGGATGATCAGGCCGTCCTTGCCCTGGCGCTCGGCCAGGTAGTCGATGGCGGGTATCGCCGCGTCGAGCAGCAGGCGATTGCTCGCCAGCAGCACCTCGAGGCTGGCGCCGGATTCCAGGGTCAACTCCGGCTGGCCATTGAAGTGCACGCCATGGCTGAGGCTGCGCCGCCATGATGCATCGATTTCCGCACGCAATACGCCATCGGGGACTGCGCCTTCCAGATGGAGTTTTCTGCGGGCCAGCCCGGCTTGGTGCTGCAGCTCGCCGGTTGTTGTTTTTATAAGAGTCATCAAGCGCTCCGAATCGGTCCGCCCGGCACCTCCCCGGTCCATTCCCTTGGGTTGCGAGGGGCACGCAAGCCATGGGCAATGTCTACACCCGGTTCAGAAGGCAGTAAAGGGAAGTTTGGCCCCTGGCCAGCCCTGCCATTGACAGAAGCAAAACCTGCGCCACGGGACAAACCGCGCCGGAGCATCTTGACGTTAACGTAAAGCGGATGGCAAGAGCCGTATGGCGCAAAGGAGACGCCTGCGTTATCGCCCATCGCGGGCAATCGAGCACCGCCCTGCCGCCCTACGGATGCTGCTGTTTCCGTAGGAGCGAGGCTTGCCCGCGAAGCAATCTCACAACCACAACAATCAGCACTGCCAGGCCGAGGCTACAGATGCATTCGCCGAGATAGGCGCACTTGTACGGGCCACTGCCACTTTGTTTTGCAGGCAGGCAGGCCGAAATACACTCAAACAACACCCAGCTTGACCACCGCCGCAAGGCCCGTCATGACCACTATCAGCGCTAGCGCACTCCACTGCAGCACGACCAACTTGCGCTTAAGCGCCTCAGGAAAACCCAGCAAGTCCTCGGCACTGACCCAGCCACGTTTAAGATGAAAATTGGGGAAGGTCACAAAACTGGCAATGCTCCCGACCAGAATCAGTTTCCCCCATGGGCCACCGTGCCTGAGCGTGGTCAGCATGCTGAGCACAGCACTGTTTTTCAGATGATCCAACATCAAATCCATCTTGGTGTAGGCCATGTGCAAGCAGATACCAAGCACAATAAATATCCCTGCAAAATCGACGAGTCCGACCACCAGAAATATTTTGTCTGCCGTATTCAGGCTCATTTGGCTGCCTCATTACTGCACTATTTTTTCCGACCCTGATATTTCTGGTAATGCTCATGGCGATGTATCGCGAACTTTTTAGGCGCCGTGAATCCCAAACGAACATGTTTACCCTGGACATCCATCACGCTGACCACTATCTCTTCACCGAGTTTGAACGTCTCGCCTGGCTTGCAACTAAGCAACAGCATTTTCATTCCTTACCTGGCCTGACTAAAACACATGAAAAAACAATATTATCCAGCAACTGCACACTTAAGTTCTTCCGCGACGCACTTCATTAGATCACCGCTACTGGAGTGAATGCAGTCATTCAAATTTCCGGCCTGCGATCTGGGTGTTCTGCGTCATAGCCTTGTTTTGGATGGGGTGGTAGTGGGTGGTTCTTCATCAAATCAGGGAAACGCAATGTAGATTCAACATTTGATTGCTTCCGAAGATTGGTATATAGCTCATGAAGCTTAGGGTCTGGCTGATATCCAAAGTTATATATTGGCAGCGGCGTAACGTCGAACACTCCAGCGAGATAACTAAAACCTATGAAACTGCCTAGTGATGCGGCGCGTTGATAATAGAACAGCGAACGTGGTTTGTTTTCTTTAGCTGTATCATAAAAACTTGCGGTTTTTTCTATTGCATCGGGATTGTCCTGAGCGCCCGCACATCGAAAATAACGTTCAGCCATATCATCGTCCTGCTTATCCCTGGGAAGAGCAAATGCGAAGTACTGCCCGATTTGGACCTGAGCCAATGGACTGCCCAATTGAGCTGCCTGGAACATATAAGAACTGACCATCCGATCCGACCTCAACACCCCTTGTCCATGTTCAACAACCACGGCCCAGTTGTAATAACCCAACGGTACTTTGAGTTTCACCATACGTTCATAAAGATCGAGCATCTTGCTGGTGTCTTGTTCTACCCCAGGCTGTCCTGGCCATCCTGTACGATAGAGCCCCGCCAGGTTATGCATCGCCTTCCAGTGATCTTTGGCAATGGCTTTTTCGTAGAGCCCAACGATAGTTCGCCAGTCTTTTACGCCGCGCACTTTCTCCAGAGCGCGAGCCTGTTGAAACCAACCATCTGCCTCGGCATCGAGTGGTGGGTTATGGTCTTTTTCGTAGGCACAGGTAAAGGCTGGATAGGCCATGGCCGGAGCGCCATTGAATACGCCGCACATGCAGACCGCACAAAAAGCCATTGTTTTAATCAACTGTCCTGATATGCACCGACGTTTTTCCTGGTACATGAGATGACTCATATCTCCGGTCTGCGATCTGGGTGTTCTGCGTCATAGCCTTGTTTGGGGTGGGCGGGAAGAGGATGGTCTTTCATCAGATTAGGGAAACGTAATTTAGGGTCAGCATCTAGTTGCTTCCACAAGTCAGCATACAGTTCATGAAGCTTTGCATCAGGACGGTAGCCAAAATTATATAATGAGTCCACTTGTAGATCGAATGCTCCTTGTAGAGCGCTTAAACCTGTGGAACTACCCAGCGATGCGGCACGTTGATAATAAAACAATGCTAGAGGCATATTTTCTTTAGAGATTTCATAGAACGCAGCCGTTTCGATAATTGCATCCGGCGAGTCTTGAGCGCCGGCGCATCGAAAATAGGGCTCAGCCATTCGTTCATCTTGCTTATCGCGAGGCAATTCGAACGCAAAGTAATTTCCGATACGCACCTGAGCCAATGGACTGCCCAATTGTGCCGCCTGAAACATATAGGAACTGGCCATCCGGTCCGACTTCAACATCCCACGCCCATTCTCGGCAACCACAGCCCAGTTGTAATAACCCAACGGTACTTTGAGTTTGACCATGCGCTCGTAGAGGTCGAGCATCTTGCTAGTGTTTTGCTCCACACCAGGCTGTCCTGGCCAGCCTGTGCGATAGAGCCCCGCCAGGTTATGCATCGCCTTCCAGTGATCTTTGGCAATGGCTTTTTCGTAGAGCCCGACGATGGTTTGCCAGTCTTTGACGCCGCGCACTTTCTCCAAAGCTCGCGCCTGTTGAAACCAACCATCTGCCTCGGCATCCAGTGGCGGGTTGTGGTCTTTTTCGTAGGCACAGGTAAAGGTTGGATAGGCCATAGCCGGAGCTCCACTCAATAACAATGAAAGAATAAGGGCACAAAAATAGAGGGCTTTAATCAATGGCTTTGGCATAAGGCGTCTCCACATCCCAAAAACGAGTTAAATGCTCTATCAATGGCTGATTCTGGCCCTTTCTTTTCCAGTTCTTATCCATCATGTAATTCCAACGTTTGAAGTTTGCTGCGGCATTACAGCGCCCCTTGTCATCATTAAGTGACATCCCGACATGCAACTTCCACAACGCCTCCCGCCAATGCTTGGCCAGCTTGGGATCCGGTGCGGCCAGTCCTAATTCAGAGTCGGTATGCAGGCTGCGGGCGTTGATATTCGCGGAGCTGAGCAAGCTGAAGACGTCGTCCACCACCAACAATTTGGAGTGCACGTAGATATCCCGGAAGTAGGCCTGTTGCCCCGCGGATAAAGTGCTTCCGGGTTCCGGCGTGCATGCAGTCAGGGTGGCGATGACGACTTTGAGACCCGGTATGTCCTTGAGGGTGTAGGGTTTGGGCTCTTCGCTGTCATTCGACTTTGGCTTGCCGAGTTCAGGAATATCCGTTGCCTTGAGGCCGCCCAGGCGTTGTTCGATCTCTGGGGTGACGCCCTTTTGTTCCAGCTCGGCGATCTCGCGCTTCAGGCCCTCGGCTCGGTTGAGCTGGGCGCGCTGCACATAGGGGTCGGTGTGTGGGTTGGCCTCCAGGTACGCCAACTGGCTGCGCTTTCGCAGCATCTCTTCCGCCAGCGTACGCTGGGCCTGGGGCATCAGTTGTTCCTGCCCGAGTTCCTGCAAGGTGGCGTAGGTGGTGCTGGAAAAACCCCTTTTGTTTGGGTTGTTGGTGACCACGAACACGTACAAGTCCTTGTCCCTGCCTTTGGCGATATAAGCGGCCGCCAGCTCGCGTAACTGTTTGGCAAACGCCGGGTAGCGGAAGTACTGGTTTTCAAAATAGACGTAGTTGCGCATGTTGCCCAAGGCTTTGTGGTAGAGCTCCAGAATCGAGGTTTCCGCCCCTTCTTGCGGTTGGGTGCGGCAAATTTGCGCCATGGTCGAGCCGGCGGCGTTGAAATTGTCCGGTTTGATGCCCTGGCGTTGCTCGCGCAGGCCATCGGTAAACCATTTTTTGATCCAAAAGGTTTCCCGATCCCAGGCAGTGCTGAAGTTGTGGTTCAGGTCATGCAGCACAGGCCCTTGCACTTTCATCGACAGGTCCTGCCATGGGCCGAAGCCCGGGCTGCGCCGTGCGGTTTTGTCGTCATACTGGTGCGCGCTGGTATCCCAGTAATTGCGGTGCATGTTGTGCCCCATGACGAAGCCGACCGCGTTCGCGGTGTCTTCATAGTCCACCAGCACCATCTTCTGGTGGTGGCTGGCAAAGAACGTCAGCGCCAGCATGTGCGCAAAGTTGACGTCGGGCGCTTCGCCTTTTATCAGGCGATAGAGCGTCGCCAAACGCCCCTTTTCCCTGGCCATTTGAGGTCCGCGCATGATCGCGTTGAGCGGAACCTCGGTGGAAAAATCGCGGGTGCGGAACTCGACGTTCTGCATCCGCCCATCGTGCAGGCGGTTAAACCATTCCCGAGTGTATTGCTCATCCTGGGGGGAATATTTGGGCCCACCCGAGCCTTTGAGCGTGTTGTAGCCGCCCTCCCCATTCAGCTGAGCCTCGATGTCAGCCAGCATGCTCTGCAACTCACGTTCACGCGCGGGATTGGGCGGCTGAGGAGGCCTGCCTCCACCGTCAACCTGCCGTTGAGCCGCATACAACTTGGCCAGTTCATCCTGATAATAAGTGCGCTGAAACTCCAAAGCCTGACGGTACTTGAGGTCCTTATCGGAGGCTGCGCTTGCTCGGGCCACGCCCGAGCCCATTGCGGTGCCTCCCGAACCCGCGAGGCCATCACCGATGATGGTGTTTTCGACAAAGTTGGCCAGCGGGTTTTTCCAGATCAACACACGCGTCTTGACTCCATGTCGACCTTGGATGTCCAGCAGTTCGCCGATGCGATCACTGTCGGGCTTGAAACGCATCGCCGGGTCAAATCCCCAGCTGATGATTTCGACGCTCTTTTGCGCGCCCCGAATGGCATCGTATACAGCGCCGAACGCCTGCTCACCGTTGATCAGCGGGGTGACCTGTATGCCGGCTCGCGGCGGATAGAGCGCTTTTCTGGCGAACCAGTCCATGGTCAAGGCAGTGGACGTGTGTTCTGTTGGCGTCAGCTGGATAACTTCCTTGCTGTAGTCCGTTGTCATTCGATGGCTTCCTGCACTCAATGGCTCTTCGGCTTGCTGGCCGGATTCAAGGTCAGGGCGCGGTAATCATCTGTTGAACCCAAGGGTTCGAGCTGATCGGCCTGGGCGTGATAGTCGCGATAACCTTGGCGGGCCAGTTGCTGATGCTGTGAATCGGCTTGGCTGCTGTCTTCTTTGGGCTCAATCTCGAAGCGATGACCATTCACCAGCTCCACCGCATAGGCTTGCGTGCCAGGGACGTGCTCGAACTTGATCACACCGTCGGCCCCGGTCAGGCCTTCCTGAATAGCCGCGCCATCGGCAAACAGGGTATACGGCTCATCCTCGTACCCTGGAAGTCCCGGTAACGGGCTCACTAGCGCGCTCAGTTTGGCAATGACCTCTGGGGCCGGTTGCGAAACACCGCGCTTGAGTAGCTCACCGGCTCTGTCTGCATCCACGGGCAGCGGAATGATGGGCAATAGCGCGGCATTTTCAGTGCCGATGCCGGGTGCCCCGCCTGAGTTGATCTTCACCACCGGCCCCACCACCGTGACACCGCCGGCATCGAGTTTGATAAAGCTGCCACCGGCCTTGATCGTCAGTTCGCTGCCGGCTTCGATCACCATCTTGGCCCCGGCCTTGAGGTGGATTTCCTGACCCGCCTGGATCAGTTGGGCAGTGTCGATTTTGATGTGTTGGCTCTGGCCGATAATCAGATGATCGTCGGCTTTGACTTCGACCTTGCGGTCGGCGTGGGTGATCCGATGTTCTTCGGCCTTGAGTTCGGTGTAGGTGTTCTTTTCCACGGTGTCGTGGCGTTCGTGGCCGATGCGGATTTTCTGGTCGTGCTCGATGTTTTCGTCCCAGTCGCGCTGGGCGTGGATAAAGATCTGCTCGGCGCCCTTTTTGTCTTCGATGCGCAGTTCGTTGTAGCCGGCGCCGCCCGGCGAGCTCATGGACTTGAACACGCTGCGGGTCTTGTTCGCCGGCAAGGCGTAAGGCACCGGATGTTCCTTGTGGTACAGGCAGTCAGTGATCAGCGGCTGGTCGGGGTCGCCTTCGAGGAAGGTCACCAACACCTCCATACCCACGCGAGGAATGGCAATACCGCCGTAGTGAGCACCAGCCCAGCCGGAAGAGACACGCAGCCAACAGCTGGTCTTGTCATCGCTCTGCCCCTCACGGTCCCAATGGAATTGCACCTTGACCCGTCCGTACGGGTCGCAGTGGATTTCTTCGCCCTGGGGGCCGGTGACTTTCGCCGTTTGGCTGCCCAGCACGCGGGGCTTCGGATGCTTTAGCGGGGGACGGTAGAAAACGTCCCACGGCGTGGCGAGAAAGCGGTTGCGGTAGCCCTGGTGGAAGTCGTCCTTGTTGTCACGAGAGGCATCGGTGGTGTCGCAGGTCACCGACTCTTCCAGCACCTGCGGCTGCTTGCCTTCATGAACGATGTGGGTCAACAGCCAGAGGTCGTTCCACTCGCTGCGCGGGTGCTCGGACAGTTCCAGGAAGTGGCCGCTGACCAGCCGCGTCTGATCGCCCCAGCCTTCGGCCTGCTGGTAGTCGGCGCGGTGGCGTTCGAGGGCGCGCTGGCTGAGGAACTTGCCGCGCGCGCGGTCGGTGAAACGGCCCGGGTAGTCGTAGTCCTCCAGGTCCGGCTCTTCGCTTTCAGCCTCGGGTTTATAGGCCGCCTCCAGTTGCAGGCGTGGCTTCTCGAAGTCGTAATCGCGTCGAGTAGTACGGCGGGTGCGGGTTTCCAGGCGCAGGTTGAAACCCTTGATCACCGGCTCGTCGGCGACCATGCCGCTGCCCTGGATATAGGCGGTGGGCTGGCCGAGCTTGGGGAACACCGTCTGGTCGTCGCCGAACACCAGCAGATGGCCCTGCGGGCTGTGCTGGAAGTGGTAATGCAGACCTTCCTCTTCGCACAGGCGCTGGATGAAGTGCAGGTCGGTCTCGTCGTACTGCACGCAGTAGTCGCGCTCCGGGCACGGCGTACCGAGCTGGAACCGGTAGGCGTTGCCCTGGATGCCGTGCTCTTCGAGGATCAGCGCGATGATCTTCGGCGCCGACAGCTGCTGATAGATGCGCTGGTTGGTGCGGTGTTCGAGGTAGGCCAGCTGCGGCACCAGCGACACCTGGTAGCGGGTCAGGCGCTTGCCGGCATCGCCCTGGGCCACGCGGTAGATCTGGCCGTGGATGCCACTGTTCTGCGGGTCGAAGGCCAGGAACGCCTGCTTGTGCAACAGGGTCTCCAGATCCAGGTCGGGGTTCTCGCTGACCAGCTCCAGATCGAAACGGAACGGCTGGCTGATGCCTTCGATCCCCTTGAAAGACAGCACCTGCAAGTCACCCTGGAAGTCGTCGACCGTCAGGCTGAAGTGGGTTTCATTGGAGGGGGCGAACATCCTTTGTTCCTTTGGACTGCAACATGGCGAGAATTCTTATGCGCGGACTATGTAAGTCGACGCGTTTTTGGCCGAGCCAAGCTAACAAGTCGCCAACGGCCTGGATGTAAGAGGCGTCCTAAAACCCTGGAAAAGAATTGGAAGAAGAGGTCAGTTTTTTCAGCGAATGACTGGTCCCCCATCTAGCGTCTGAACGAATGAAAGGAACTTTCTCATTCCAAAACCGCAGCGAAATCGTGAATCGGCCTGCCTCGCGGCCCTGTTACGTTCAGTCATTGAGTCGGGGCTTGCGCTCATGAAGGTGCGTCATTACTCTGCGCCGGTCGCTGCCAAATCAGCGACCGGATGTAGGAGCCCGAGTATCACACCGTGCACGAGCGCCCAGCTTTTTCTGGGTGTTTTTTGCTGCCACCCAGCTTGTAGGAGGCTCTGGAGGTAGCCCTCTTATCGCATGGAGCTACATCAATGAACGGATATATCCCGCTTCACAGCACTGCCACCGAGCATCCTGTCCTGCTGATCGATTCCAACGCCTCGCTGGTGGACTTGCTGGCCTGCGCCGACCGGCGCGTTCGCGCCATTCACAAACTGATGAACAGCCTGTCTTGCATGACCGCGCGTACAGCGGATGAAAGTGATTTGTTCCAGATCGCCGATATCGCCTCGCTGCTGCTGAGCGATGGCGTGGCCTTGCTGGATGTGGCGCAGGGCAAGGCGATGCAAAGCTAACGCCAGCGCTGCGCGATCACGCGCATTCCCCCTGAACCTTTCGGTTCGGGGGGAGCCCGGAGGCTGGGCGTTATGGTTGACGTTCATCGCCAGCACGCCGCTCCGGCAGATGGGGCACGCTCCCGCAGGAGCGCGCTTGCGATGGCGGTCTTTACCGGCCTAGAAAGCCCAGCGCATACCCAGCACGACTTCGCTGGAAACCAGGTTGGCCTTCATCTTCTCGTCCTGCAGGCCGCGGGCATTCGGGAAGTTGTTCCAGCCACTTTCGGTGTCGCCCATGTCGACGTAGCGATAGCCGAGGTCCAGGGCCAGGCGATCGGTCACGTCGTAGGCAACGCCCGCGCCGAGGGACCAGGCCAGGTTGGTCTGGGTCGCCGAGCCGTACTGGCGCGACTCGTTACCCTGCCAGCCCTTGGACTCGAGTTGGGCCAGGCCCAGCCCGGCGGAACCGTAGAGCGACAGCTTCTCGGTTACACGGAAGTCCCGATAGGCGTTGAGCATCACGCGCCTGGACTCGATATGGTGCTCGTTGAGGCTGGTGGGGAAGGTGGTCGAGCCGCTGGTGAATTTGTCCTTTTGCGGCAGGGACAATTCGCCCTCCACGCGCCAGCCATTGCCGAACCGGTAACCGACCCCGATCGAGCCGGTCATGTCCTTCTGGCTGTCGTCGCCGGAAACGAATGCCCCGATGCCGGGACGCGCACTGGCATCCATGTTGCGGGCCTTGCGCTCGGCGCTGATCACCCGGGCGACTCCGTAGTAGCCCTCCTCTTCGGCCGGAGCGGCCGAAGCCAACGAGGTGTAAGCCGCAGGAGCGAGCAGCAGCACAGCGGAGATTTTTGTAAGCGTCTTCATTGTCAGGTTTTATCTCTAACGTTTAAGGGAAAGCGATACCGCCTTGATCCAGCAGCGCAGTTACCCGCGGCTATCGACCGCCGCGGCACCGTTGGAAATGATCACCTCGACCCGACGGTTCAACTGGCGGGACTGTGCCGAGGCGTCGTCGGCCACCGGATATTCCTTGCCGTAGCCCTGGGTCTTGATGCGAGTCATGTCCACGCCCAGGCGTTCCAGGGCGAAGGCCACGCTTTCGGCGCGGCGTTCGGAGAGCGTCTGGTTGAAGGCATCGCTGCCCACGCTGTCGGTGAAGCCTTCGATGCGCACCTTGCGCTCGGGGTTGTTGAGCAGGAAGTCGGCCAGTTGCTGGACGTTGCGCTGGTTGCCGGGCTTGAGGCTGGCCTTGCCGGTATCGAACAGCACGTCGCCGAAGGTGACCACTTCACCGCGTGGCGTCTGCTTGGCTTTCATCGCCTGCAGGGCCTTGAGCTGTTGGGTACGCACATCCAGTTGCACCTGGGTGCGCTGCACGTCGATGGTGCTCAAGCCGGCCTCGGCCTTGCGCCCGAGGATGGTCTGCTCGGCCAGGGCAATCTTTTGCTTGGCCAGGTAGGCAAGCTGATCGATCTCGGGAGAGCGGCGATCCTGTACCGACGTCAGGTCCGCCTTGCCCAGGGCGATAAAGGCGTCCTGGGTTTCCAGGGCGGCCAGGGTGCTCGACTCAGGCTTGCTCTGCAGGTCCGAGTACAGCTTGCGTGCCTCGACCAGTTGCGGGTTTTCCGGGGTGGCGGCGCAGCCGGTCAGGACCAGCGCGAACACGCACATCGAAGGGAAAATCAATGAAGTTCGCATGGAAAATTCCTCAGTTAAAAGGTCGGCGAGTCTGGATTCAACCCGGCATCAGGCGCCTGCAGCATTTCCTGCTTGAGGACCTGGATACCGGTCTGGGCATCCTTCAGTTCTTTCTGCAGTTTCGCGGTGCGCGCCATGCGCTCGGCCAGTGCCGAATCCGCGGCGATCTGCTCGGCCAGGCCCTTGGCCTTGCCGAAGTCTTTTTCGCCGAGCGCGCGGTCCATCAACATGGTCTTGTCCTGCGCGGTCTTCATCTGTACCGGCGCGTACTGGGTCGCTCCGGCGGATACCGCACGGCTCAGGGCATTGCGTGCCAGGGACACCTGTTCATCAGGCGCGGGGACGCTGGCGCAGGCGCTGATCAAGACCGTGCCGGTGAGCAGGGAGGCCCAGAAAATGGCTCGCCGACTTGAATGCTTAGTACTCATAAAGTTCTCCAGATGTTCTCTGCCAACTAATGCTTGCAGCCCTCTTCACCCAAGTGAGAGGCAATGGAAATCCACAAGCGCATTGCCCATTGGCAATGCACAACTGCTACTCATGATTTATTGGGCCGGTGGAGCGATGTCGCTCATCGGCACGCTCAGCGAATCAGCGTCTGACCCATCGGCCAGCGCTGGAGAGCTGTACCTCATCTTGCGTGACCACCCAGGCCAACAACCGAGGCAACGGCCTGAGTTCCTGTATGAAATTTCCCAAGGACTCAGTCCTCGTCCACCTCGCGCTCATTGAGCGGCTGCGCCGGGCGGTGGTTGTCGGGAAACAACTGGCGGATTTTCCGGATCTGGGCTTTCGACAGCTCGATGGGTTGTTCGAACAGAACCCACTGCACCCCTTCCGTGCAGGGCGGCGTGGTCAGTGAGCCCTTGTAGAAGACATGATGGCTGGCAGCGGGCACCAGGGAACCGAGGTCCGGTGCGTCCTTGGCACTCAGGGTCACGGCCTGGCCTTCACGCTCGGGAAGGCGCTTCCACAACGCGGCAAGCTCGCGGTTGTTTTGCCCTTCCTTGACCATGAGCCCGATGACCAGCAAATGGCCGTCCGGGGCCTGGTTGACCAAGTGCATTTCCATTGGATACGACACATGCTCGATCTGGTGCTCGCTGGGGGTATGAAAGTGGAACTGGACCAGGCGGTACTCACGGCCCTTGAACGTGACGGTATCCCCATCACCGACGTTGGCCTGAATGCTGTGGCCATTGTTGACCACGTCGAGCGACGTCGCGCCGTAGCTGATTTTCAAGTCCGAGGCGCTGCCTCTAAGGGGGTGAACTTTTTTCAACTCGACATCGATGGGCGACTGCTGTGCGCCCTGGGCGCACAGCTCGCTGCCCAACATGCCCCAGTGCGTGGGGCCATGGGCGCCGTGGTAAGTCCAGTCAGCCCCGGCCGCGTGCTGGCTGGCCAGGGAAAAACACAATGGAACGAACAGCTGAAAAGGACGAATAAACACGTTCATGAAGCCTCGTTTGATAAACCGATAAATTCGACTGGCGCGAATCCATTTGCGCATCCCCCACTGGCCATGCACAACGGCTTGTTGCCGGTTCATCGGGCCTGCTGGGCGGGCCCGCGCAACCATGACAACGCGGTGAGGCTGGCCCACTGGGCCGGTGGATCGATGATGCTCATCAGCAGGCTCAGCGAGCCGGCGTCCGGGGGGTCGGCCAGGCAGGCACGCACCGGCTGGTCCGGGCTGTGCAGCATCAACTCCAGCGATGGCTCCGGGCTGTCGTAGAACAGCGCATGGCGGATGTGCGGACGGGCGCGACAGAACTGCCGCATGTCGATGCCATGTGGCACGCCCAGGGCCTTGTTGACGATCAGCAGGTCGAACGATTGGGTGGCGCTGCTGGTCAGCAACACCAGCTCATCGAAGGTGCGGATGGGCGCGATGCGGTAGTAGTCGAGGCGGTTGAGCAGCTTCTCGATGTGCAGCAACTGCTCGTGACGCTCATCGGCGATCAGGATCCGCAGTTTCTTGTCGGTCATGCGCGCAGGCTCCGCTGTTGCCCGCCTTCGAGCCAGCGCAGCAGATCGCCGCCACTCATGGGCCTGGCGTACCAATACCCCTGCCCCTGGCTACACCCCATATTCAACAGGTGCTGGCGTTGCTCGTCGGTCTCGATGCCCTCCACCACCACCGCCATGCCCAGGGCTTCGCCCAGCGCCAGGGTGCTGCTGACCACCGCATGGCAGCGCGGCTCCTGGGTCAGCGCCTGGACAAACCCGGCATCCAGCTTGATTTCGTTGAAGGGCAGCTGCAGCAGGCGCTGGAGTGAGGAAAAGCCGGTGCCAAAATCATCGATGGACAATCGGCAACCCATCATCCGCAAGCGATACAGGCACTCCAGGCTGGTTTCCGGCGCTTGCAGCAGGCCGCTCTCGGTCAGCTCCAAGGTCAGGCTCGAACCCCGCGCGCCGTACTCACTGAGCAAGCCGCGGATCTGTGAAGCGAGGGTGCCGCTGGACAATTGCCCGGCGTGCAGATTGAAGGCGAAATTCAGGTCATGCCCCAGCGTGCGCAATTGCTGTTGCAGCGCGAGCCCCTGGTGCAACTGCTGGTTCAGCAGCTCGTCGAGCAGGCCGTAACGCTCCAGGACCGGCAGGAAACAAGCCGGAGACAGTACCTTGCCCGAGGCATGCCGCCAGCGGGCCAGCACTTCGACGCCGGTGATCTCCCCCGTTTCCAGGATGAATTTCGGCTGGAAGAACCCGCAGAGTTCGTGAGTCGCCAGGGCCTCGCGTACCTGCGCCTCATCCGGAAAGATCTCCGGCGGTTCGGGCGGGGTTGCGATACGCGGCGCACTGCAATGCTTTTTTAGCAGGCGCTCCAGGGTTTCGTAGTGCAGCGGCTTGCCGATATCGCCGAGCAGTTCCAGGTTCAACAGGGAAATGATCTGCCGCACCGTGCGCCGCAAGTCGGCGGACAGCGAGCTGCTGATGATCACCGAGCCCACCTGCCCCGAATGGCCGACCGCCTGCAAGAACTCCAGGCCGTCCATGCCATCCATGCGCAGGTCGCACAGGGCGATGTCCACCGGGCCGACCTCGTTCAGTACCGCCATCGCCTGCACCCCGTCCGCGGCCTGGAACACCTGCGTGCAGCCCATCTGCTGCAACATGCTCACGGCAATGGCGCGCTGGAAGGAATGATCTTCAAGGACGATGACACGCAAAGTAGAAACAGGCATTGGGACCCACCCACGAAAAGAGCTGTAGCTCATGTTGCGTCAGTGCCCCGGGAAACAACCGAGGTAACGTCCTCCGTTGCTGTATGAAATTTCCCAAGCAATGCCAGGCGGATAAACCGCAGCGCCACGCGCTAAAAACCCCAGGCAAAAAAAGCCCAGCCGAGGCTGGGCAAAGGAGGGAACACCTTTTACCAGAGGTAGCGATAACCGAGCGTCACGCCCCATGGCTGCTCAATGTCATTGCCCTTGGCAAACTCGGCATCCAGGGAAAGCTTGCTGCGCTCGCTGACTTGCAGGATCCCGCCAACACCCAGCTCGGCCCGATTACCCGGCAACTCTGACTTGAGCTTGTGGCCGTTGACCCGCACATGGCTGTCGCCGGCATGTTCGGCGACATAGGAGGCCTTGACATAAGGCTGGGCCTGCATGCCATTACCCAGTTCCAGGCTGCGACCGAACAGCGAGCCAACGCGGCTTTGCAACGAATCCATGGCCGCCGAGTCGACCCGCAGGCCGTTGCTCGCGGTGTATTTCGCGCCAGTGGTACGGGTGGCGCTGAGCTCGACCTGCGGCTCGACGAACCAGCCATCCTTGAGCTTGATGTGCTTGCCCACTTCCACATCGACACCGTAGCCGTTGGCGCTGTAGGAGCCCTTGACCGCGTTGCCCAGGTTGGTCGGCAGCTTGAGGTCGTTGTCGAAACGGCTGTACTTGAGCACGCTGTCGACATACACGCCGTTGTCGTTCAGGTAGGTGGCGTAGGCCCCCAGCATCCGGCTGTCGATCTGCCCGCTCGCGCCCTCGCCGAAGTTCAGCTCGGACTTGGCGGTCCCCAGCATGCCGCCGACATACACCTTGCCGCTGGCCAGGCCGATCGCCTTGTCCGCGCCGATCTCGACCCCCGTGTTGTCCTGGCTGAAGGCCCGGCTGGAATGCTCGGCGAGGTTGTAGCGACTGCCGATGGCCCGGGTCCAGACGCCGCCTTCATCCTTGCCCAGGCGCAGCTCGCCCAGGCGCTTGACCAGGGTGTTCATCTGCGCGTTCCACAAGGTGGCGGCCGCGGTCTGCGAGGCGATGGCGGCATTGGCCCCCGCCGACAGATGCGCCGGGGCCGGGTCCAGAGGAATGACCGGGGGCTCGACCGGGTCAACCGGAGGATCAATCGGAGGATCGACCGGCGTCACACCGGCGGTGTTCACCAGATACCAGTCATCCGCCCGCTGCTCCAGGGTGTAGCGGAAAGCGCCGGCGTCCACATGCTCGCCGTACAGGCTGAAGCGCCCCGCGCCGCCGTTGCCATCCACCAGCATCAGCTTGCCGTTGGCCGCCGCCGGTTCGTGGCCGGAGTCTTCCACCACCAGGGTATGGGCGCCTTCGATCGAACCGCCGACCCTGATCAGGTCGCCCTGCTCACTGGCCAGGTCACTGTTCATCATGAAGGTGCCGTTGCCGGTGAGGTCGCCGTCGATGGCCAGCACGCTGTGCGCAGGACCGCTGAAGCGCACCTGCCCTTGATCGAGGTTCAACTGCCCGATCTGCGAACTGCCGGTCATGTCCCAGGCGCTTTGCTTGAGTGTCAGTACATTCAAGCCATGGGCCGTGCCAGTCAGGCTGGAGCCATCCTCCAGCAGCAGTTGCGAATTGTGCGCGTTGGCCTGGATGGCGCCGCTCAGGCTCGACTGGCGGGCCGTGACCAGCACATCTTCGCTGTCGAGCACGCGGCCATCGGCGAGGGTCCGCTGATCCACCGCCAACAGGGTGTCCGCGCTCAGGGTCGAGCCACTCAGGTCGATCCGCGCGCTGCCGCCCTGGACGCTGATGGCCCGGCCGTTGGCTACGTCGAGGCGGGTGTTCTGCACCTCGAAGGTGTTGCCGACGCCGGCGCTGGCCAATGACTGCAAGCCGATGCTGTCGGCGCCAGTGGCCGCGATGTCCAGGTTGTCCAGGCGCAAGGTCCCGCCGTTATTGGCCTGGGCCGCCCGCGCCCCGCTACCGCTGAGGGTGATCGAGGAATCGGCGGCCGCGATGGTCGAGCCGGAATAGGCCGCCAGGCCGATCGCCGTCTGGTCGCTGCTCAGGTCGACGTTCTCGAGCGTGATCTGCGAACGGTCGGAGGCAAAGGCCCCGACGCTGTTGGCCCCGACCTGCAGCGACAGATTGCGCGCCTCGATGGCCGAAACGTTGCCGGCATACAGGGCATACGCCTGGCTCCCCTGGGTGTGCACGCGACCACCGTCGAGGCTGGCCTTGCCGCCCAGTTGGGTGAAGACGCCAATGGCGTTGTCGCCCTGGGTCTCGATGCTCAGGTTGCGCGCCAGCAACTGGCTGTCGGCATGCGGCACCCAGACGCCATAGGCATTCGCACCGCTGGTAACAATCCTGCTGTCCTCCAGGGTCGCCGTGGCATTGCCGTTGACGTTGACCCCGATGGCGTTGTCGCCGCCGGTGCGGATGTCGCTGTCGGTGAGGGTGGCCAGCGCGCGCTGGCGGGTATCGGTACCCAGCAGGTACAGGCCATGGGCATTGTCGCCAGCGGTCTGGAAACGGCTGCCGCTGGCACTGAGCTGGCTGGCGCCCGACAGGTCGGCCGCCGAGGAGAACCGCCCCAGGGTCTGCAGGTTCACATCGGTCACCTGCACCTGGGCGCCCTGCCCCAGGTTCAAGACAAAGGAGTTGTCGCCCGCCGTGCTCACCCCGGTACGGTTCAACACCCCCGTCTGGTTCGCACCGGCGAAGCTGAAACCATGGCTGGCATCGCCCAGGGTCGACACCGTCGAATCGTTGGCCAGCACCGAGCTGTTGGCCCCCGACAACACCACCCCGTGGCTGAACTGGCCGTTGGCGCTAATGACGCTGTCGCGGATGCTGATCGGGAAATCATTCCCGCCATCGCGCACCCCGGGGAAGTTGTTCCCGGTCACATCGATGGTCACCCCATCCAGTACCAGGCCCGGCAAGATAACGGCATGAGCCTGCCCCAGCGTCATGACTTCAAGGGCCATCCCCCCGACAACACTGACCAGACAGCACTTCGACTTGGAAGACATAAAACAGTCCTTATTTTATTCGGCACGCAGCAACCCCCATCGCAATCCTCAAATTGCAAAGTTGGCTAAAGCGTTTGCCCTTGTTGAGAAACCACGATCAGCCTTTGGGGCTGCCCCTTACGCTTGAAACCACCGCGCCCGCTCCTGGCCTTCACTCGCCCTGGAACAGCGCGGCTCGTACCGTTCTCAGTAAGCCCTTACCTCGAACGACAAATTGGCCTCCAGGGTCTTGGCCTCGCGGGTACGCAGCTCCGCGACCGGCACCACCGGCTGGATTTCCACTTGCAGCGACAGCACCGAACCCGTCGCCGGCAAGCCACCGCTGACCGGGATGATCATGTCTCCCGGCACCACGGTGATCGATGGGCTGTAGGCGCCCGCCGCCGCGCCAGGCGCCTTGACCTGCGCCAGGTCGACACTGCGTCCGTCAAGCAAGGCATTGCTCAAGGCCACGCGGGTCTGCCCCTGCTTGGCGAACTTGAAGTCCGCGCCGAGCTGCTCGCCCCGCAGCACCAGCAGCAACTTCGAAGGTTGCGGGCAGCTGGCGTTGAGGCTGATGACCCGATTCCCCAGGGAATGCAGGTTGCCGGCATTCAGGGCGGCGTTGGTACTGGGCGGCATGACCTGTCCGAAGTCCATCTGTGACTGGCTCAGGTTGATCCGGCAGTCATCGGCCAAGGCTTGCTCGCTCGCCAGGGTCGCGCCGATCAACAGCGTTCCGAGCGCGAGCGCCCTCAGGCTTAACAGGGAAGTTTTCATACTCGTTCCTCGCCCCGGCATGGGGTCGGCAATCAGCTGGCCGTGCAAGTGGCCTTGGCTGTTTCGAAATACACATCCAGATCCGGCTCTTGCGGGAGGCTGAAATGGATCGCGCAGGAGGTGCTCTCCGTGGTGTGAATGTTCAGGGCTTCGCTCAGTTGCCCGTTGGTCAGGAACACCTTGCCGTCATCCACCACCGTGGTGACGAAGTTGCCCTTGGCATCGAATACCGCCAGGCCCTTGCTCATCGGCTGGCCGGCGGCGTCGGTCACCCGCAGCAAGGCGCGACGCGACTTGACCACCGGGAAGTCGAGTTTCTGTACCGAGCCGCGGCCGGCCGACACCGACTTGAAACCGTTCTGGATATCCACGTTGCGCGGCAGGCTCTTGGTCTCGATTTCCACCCGGGTGTTCTGGTAGGCATTGAGCTGCGGGATCACCGCATTGCCCCAGGGGTCGGTCCAGACCGGGCCGCTCGGGGTGGTCAGCTTGACGCCGCCGACATCGCCGACCTTGGCCACGCCGAAGGTGTCGCTCAGTGCATAGGGCGACAGGGTCACGCCGTTTTCATGCACGGCCACACCACCCCGCAACTGGCCGCTGTAGCTGGTGCTGTCGGCGCCATTGCGCGCATAACCGAGGTTGACCTGGGCATAACGCGGCATCAGGTTGAGGTTGCCGGAGAAGTCCTGTTCCTTGCGCTCGGTGTCACGCTCGGCGCTCAGGCGATAGGTGGCGAAATCATTGCTGTTGTCATCGTAGGTGGTGCCAAAACGGGTGCTGCCGTCGCGCTTGTTGGCGTAGGCCCGCACATTGCGCTTGCCGCCCAGGGGCACGCTGACCGTGAGGTACATGGCGTTGCCGTTGTCGCTGGAAGAGCGACCTCCACGGAAAAACTCATCCTGGTCACGATTGCCGCCCAGGGAGCGCTCGACGTTCAGGCTGACCGTCGCATGCTTGAAGGTTTTCACCCAGGAAGCATTCAGATGGCGGGTGGTACGGCCGTCAAAGGTGGTCCCGGTCGAGTAACTGGTAGCCAAGGCCCCCAGCACATCGTCGTTCCAGCCCAGGGAAACACCGTACTGCTGTTGGCTCAGGCCATCGGTATAGCCAGGGGTCTGTTCGCGGGTGGTGTCGAGCAGGTCGCGATAACCCTCGGTCTGGCGGGTGGCGTTGACCCCGGCGCTGAGCCTCTCGGTCAGGCTGGTGTTGAGCGAGATGCTCGCCTGGGTGCCGCTCTTGCCCTCCTCGCCAGCATTGGAGAAGGTGTTTTGCACGCTCATCACCGTGCTGGGGGTCAGGCTCGAATCCAGGGTCCAGGCCGCCGCGCGATAGTCGTTGTCGCTGAGCATCAGCCCGGTCGACACTTTATTACTGGGGTTCAACAGCCAGCCGCCGGTGCCGGTCACTACAATTGGCGACTGCATGTCCGGGGTATCGAAGGTCCGGACCTTACCGGCGGCCACCGAATAACCTGGTGCGGTCAGCGCAACCTGGGACAGGGAGGCTGCTGGAATGGTAAAGCTGCGCTGCGAGCCATCCGCTTCGATGACCCGTACATCCAGGTCCGTGCGCCCGTTCAACAATTGCACGTTGGGCAGGCTGAACGGCCCGGCAGGCACCAGGCTGGTGTGAATCAGCGCACCGGCCTGGCGCACTTCCACCCGCGCCGAACTCTGGGCAATACCCTCGACAGTGGCGCCGCCGAGCCCGCGACCTTGCAGCGCCGCCTCCGGGACCACCTGTACGCCGGTGATCGCCGCGCCCTGGAACACCGAGTTGCTAATATTGATCTGCCCCGCCTGCAGGGTCGACTTCAGCGGCACGAAGGTTTTCTGCGCATAGGTGTAGAGCGACTGGAAGTTGCTCACCTCGTTCTGCATCGAGTACGCCTGACGGCTGCGCACAATCCAGTCACCGGCGTTGAAACCCAACTCGGTATTGGCTGCGTAATAGCTGTTGCGCCCACCGGAAAACTGGTTGTTCTGCCCCAGTACTTCATAGTTGAATAGCCCGGCGCTGCCGCCGCCCTGATAGATGCCCAGGTCTTCACCGATCGGGCGCAGGGCGTCGCTGCTGACCAGCAGGGCTACCTCTTCGCGGTTCGGCCGCAGTTCTACTTCGGTCTGTGGGTAGGCCGCTGCAAAGTCGTAGCAGTTGCTGTCCGCCGGGGGTTGCCCCTGGCTCAGCCGGTACTCGTCCGCGGGCACCCGCAGGTTGGCCTGATCCATAAGCGCCCGGTCGAAACACAACGCGCCCTCGGCATCGAACCGCGCGTCGACGCTGCCGCGCGGGCTGCCGTTGACCTGCAGGCCCACCCGGCGACGGCCTTCGGTAAAGCGCGGTGCCTGGCTGAAAAACTCCGCCACCTTCGGATCGAGGCCAAGGCTTTTCAACATACCCTGGTCGAACGACGCCGAGGCCGCTGCGTCCGTGGGTGCCGTGCCGCCGGGCGAGGCAGGCGCTGCGGCCTTGGCCACCTGCGCGCCGCAGGCGATCAGGCCGGCGATCATCAGCAACAAGGGCTTGACCCGGAAGGCCGGCATCGGCGCAGGGAATTTCCGCGCACTCCCTCGGCGGGAGTGCGCCATCGTCGGTTGCAAAGTCATGGGCTGTACCACTTGGAAGGTCGGAACGGGATCACTGCTTCTTCAGTGGCGCATCGAAAGGCGGGGTGGTGAAGCCGTAGGTGGTGACCGGGTAGATCCGCACCTTGGCGTCAGCGCTCAGGGTGGTGCCGGCGGGCAGCTCGAAGTGGTGGGTCTGCCCCGGCAGGATGTAACTGGCAGGCAGTTCCAGCTTGAGGTCGGCCGGCATCACGCTGAATGCCTGGTTGAGGCGCACCACGTAACGGCTGTCGTTCTTCACCGCCAGGTCGCGACCGTTGAGGCTCCACTCCAGCAAGGTCCAGGGGTCCTGCTTCTTCGGCAGATCCCCGGGGCTGATCAGCACCGGCAGGTTCTGGCGCACGGTGACGCCGATCTTCGCCTTGGCAGCGGGATCGGATTGCGGGATGCCCTCGAAGGTCACGCGCTTGAGTCGTTGGGTGGTAATCGGTTGCTCCGACTGGACGATAAAACGCACCAGTTGCTTTTCCCCGGCCTCGACCCGGGCCACGGGCGGGCTGACCACCAGCAGGCTGTCCTGATCTTCCGGTAGGTTCTCCAGCGAGGTGTAGAGCAACATGGCTTTGTCATCGCTGTTGGTGACATTCATGGTGCCTTCGCCATCGGCGACATTGACCAATACCACGGTGGATTCGGGCACCATGCCTGCCGCATGGGAAATATTACTTAATGCAACTAACACAAATGCAGCCAAGGAACACAAGCCAATTTTATATGAATACTTCATAGATAAACCCTCGCAAAAAATTCAACCACCTAATAACTATCGCGCTGCCCCACACAAAAAAATCCACTACCAAGGCAAGCAACACCAACAACATCACCTTAAGTTTAAAGAGATGAAACCTTAAAAACAGATGAATCAGCCCACAATCATGTAGGAAATTTCTCACGCAACTTTAATTATATAAAAATCACTTCCAGAGCGAATTAGACAAAGGAAGATCAGGTGACACCTTAGAGCGGCTCAACCGACTTTATTAAATCGCATCGACCTAAGAGTGCCGATATTTATCCGGCGTGTGCGTCGAGAGGGAGCGAAAAAATTGCCCAGCAGATAATATTTTCTTCCTTATCGAAAGAGATGCGACTTAAAGAAAAGCCCCAAAACCACTAAAGATTGACAAGCCATCTTTCATTAACAATTGACAAGAAAAAAACAGACCAATCCATAGGACACTTATATTTTTAGAATTACGCCCACACCTGTAGGCGCAATACTATCCATCGTTACAAGTAACGAACTATCATGGTCGTCAGACCATCCAGGGTAACCGAGCGGGTCATATCCAGCGTGCTGGTAGGGGCAATAACTGAAAGAACATTGATAGTGCCTGCATAGTTACTATAGGCGCCTGGAACCAGCGTTCCCTTTGGAGCATAGCTGTGAGTGCGTACGCCGTCAGGCACTATAGGGCTAATAGCACTCGCAAGTACCCAGGCCGCAGTATCATTGGTTCTACTAATAAGATCTACCGAAGCCCCATCTGCGGTAGTCCCGGCAGGAACGGGTGTCATAAGGAAAAACCCGATATTAGCCCCCATGTGTTTTCCAAGCCCATTATATGGAGCCCTGACAGTACTATCCCGGCGACTGTCAGTCCACGACATACCAATTCTAATAGGAGCATTACACGTAATGGTATAGCTAATGGTTCTGACGGCAAGTGCAGTCTCGGCAGTTGCGCTCAACGAGGCACCAGGAATCAAGCCGTAGTTAATAGTGCCACCACCTGCAAAAGTTGGCGTACAGGCAGTGGGTGCGATAGTACCAATCACCCGCAGATCGGCGGTATCGACAGCAAATGCACTAGTCGCGCTTAGCAGTAGCAAAGAACCCAGCAGTGTTTTCTTAGGGAAGCTCATGGCTAATCATCCGTATTAAGAACCTCAAAGAAAGGCTACTAGAGCAAAACGCAACGTTGTATCTGCCTTGCATCTATGACCTGGGCTCAGGGTAACGAGATCACTCATGCAGACGAATATGAAGTAGCCCAAGGGGATGTAGGAAATTTCCCAAGCAGTTGACGAAAAACAAGAAGAAAGAAACTGGATAAAGGAGGAATAAAGACTCGGGCCGTTACGGCCCTGTCACTGCAACTATTCCTCCGCGTCAACGGCTCTCAAGTGACCCGTTGTAGACGTTCAACCCTGTTGCCACCGCGGGCATTTCCTTTCTGGCGCACGGTGACGCCGATCTTCGCCTTGGCAGCGGGGTCGGATTGCGGGATGCCCTCGAAGGTCACGCGCTTGAGTCGTTGGGTAGTAATAGGTTGCTCAGACTGGACGATAAAACGCACCAGTTGCTTTTCCCCGGCCTCGACCCGGGCCACGGGTGGGCTGACCACCAGCAGGCTGTCCTGATCTTCCGGCAGGTTCTCCAGCGAGGTGTAGAGCAACATGGCTTTGTCATCGCTGTTGGTGACATTCATGGTGCCTTCGCCATAGGCGACATTGACCAATACCACGGTAGACTCGGGCACCATGCCGGCAGCCTGGGACATCGGGCTGATAGGGACCAACATGACGAGAAAGAGCAGTTTGGTCTTATCGAAAATATGAAAAATAATCCTCCAGTAAATTGAAAGCGCACTGCCCCTTGGGGGTCAAGAGAGACAAGTAAGAAAACAAAGGACAAGCGAAGAAAAAACGAAAGATCATATTGCGCCCCAAGTGGAGCGCAATATAAATACCGTATTACAGGTAGTTAACGGTCATAGTGGAGAGACCATCAAGAGTGACTTCAGTGTTCATATTGAGGTTTTGAGTCGGTGTAATTACCGAAGTCACACGAATTGTTCCGGCATATGTCGAGTAAGCCCCCGGCACCAATGTACCAACCGGTGCGTAGGAGTACTGTCGAATTCCATCATTCGCGACTGTACCGAGATTGGAAAGAATCCAAGGACCAGTCGCAGTATTTTTCTGGATTACATCGACAGCATTACCATCTGCGGTAGTACCAGCAACGACGTTGGCGATCTGATAGCGACCGATGTTAGTGCCATCATGCTGGCCGAGGCCAAAATAGTTAATAGCCGGCGCCGCTCCTGTTGTAGCTGTACCTGCCCGAGCATCGCGCCAGGTTGTAGAAATCACAAGAGGAGCATTACAAGTAATGGTGTAAGCAACGTCCCGCGCAGCCAAAGTGGTCTCGGTAGTTTGGCCCAGAGAAGCGGGAGGAATGGCACCATAGTTAACAGTTGCACCACCCGTAAAAACCGGAGTACAAGCACTTGGTGCAATAGTACCAATAACACGCAGATCCGCATTATCTGCAAGCACACTGGTAGCGCCCAGCAACAACACAGAACCCAACATTACCTTCTTAGGAAAGTTCATCACATTTACCTATTAATAAAATACAAGGATAAAGACAGGCAGTGAGCTCAAGGCTGTTCATCTCGTTAGCTTGTTCTCTATTACCCGGGAACCAGAATAAGCAAGGGCCAAGCGTGGCAGTACTCGAATCAGCCCAAGTCTTTGTAGGAAATTTCCGGAGGCCTGAAGTGGCACGGAATAAGATCCCAGAGCATCGTATTGAAACCAACACATTGCACGTTCCTCTGCGCAACCTTGTATACAGTGCGATTTTAAACTAGGAAGTTTCGAGACTCCGGGCGATTGCGGCCCTGTCACTTAACTGTGCGAGAAGCCCCAGGCTAACGCCCGGTTCTGCGCCTTAGTGGGTCTAGATGGCCCCGGAGTAAGTGTCCAACACCATCGCCAGCGCGGACATTTCCTCTTTCAACGCAGCACCCGCCCGCTGCAGGGCCTGCCCGTCTGCCTTCGCTTCACAGGCCGCCTCCAGCTGCTCGCAGGCCAGGATCAGGCGTCGCGCCTTGACGATGCGCGCGCCGCCCTTGACCTTGTGCGCCAGGTCGGAGAGTTCCTGCCCGTCCTGGGTGGAGCAATCTTCGGCCAGCCGGGCCATGTCCTGCTGGTTGCTCAGCGCCAGGTCGTTCAGCAGCTCGCGCATCGCTGCCTGATCGCCGCGGACCAGTTTTTCCAGGGCGGCGAAGTCGATGTCGTCGGCCTGCTCCTCGGCGGCCTGATCCGCCGGCACCGCCACGACGACCGGCTCGAACCGGTCCAGGCGCTGCTTGAGCGACTCCAGGCTGATGGGCTTGAACAGGCAGTCGTCCATGCCCGCCTCCAGGCACCGGGTCTTTTCATCCGGTTGCGCGTTGGCGGTAAAGCCGATGATCAGGCACGGCGCCAGGCGCCGGTCCGCTTCCTCGGCACGGATCGCGCGCGACAGGGCATAGCCGTTCATGATCGGCATATTGCAGTCGGTGATCACCACATCGAAACGCTGCTTGCGCCAGGCGCGCAAGCCATGGGCACCGTCCTGGGCCTCGACCATCTCGTGGCCCAGGTAGCCCAGCTGCTTGGACAGCAGCAGGCGGTTGGCCGGGTAGTCGTCGACCACCAGAATCTTCAGTGGCTGCTGGAGCGAGGCTTCAGTCGCAGAGGCTGCTTCAGGGGGCAGCGGCTCGAGGACCGGCATCTGCAGCAGTACTTCGATCTGCGTGCCCTGCCCCAGCACGCTGTGCAAGTGCAGTTGCCCGCCCATCATTTCGCAGAGGGTGCGGCTGATGACCAGCCCCAGGCCCGAGCCGCTGCGGCCGGACTGGTTGTTGTTGCTAGCCTGGGTAAAGGGGCTGAACAGGCGCTGCTGGTCCTCGATGGAAATGCCCTGGCCACTGTCCTCCACCCGCAGCCGTATCGACAGCGGCTCGCCGGAGGTGTCTTCCAGCACTTCCAGGAACAGGCGCACCTCGCCTTCGGCGGTGAACTTGATGGCGTTGCTGACCAGGTTGGAAATGACCTGCTTTAAACGCAGCGGGTCGATCGACACATCGCAATCGGCGCGGGCATCCAGCGTCAGCTCCAGCTTCAGCTGTTTCTGCTCCGCCAGGCCCTCGAAGATCCGCGCCACCGACCTGACCAGTTCCCTGAGGTTGGCGCGGCCCGGGGTCAGGGACAGTTTGCCGGACTCGATGCGGGCGATGTCGAGGATGTCGCCTATCAGGTCCAGCAGGCCGTGGGCGGCCCCCGACGCGACCTCGATGGCAAAGCGGTCGAGCACGCCCTGGTCGGACTTTTTCAGGGCCAGTTCGAGCATGCCGATCACCGCGTTCAGCGGCGTGCGGATTTCATGGCTCATGGTCGCCAGGAAGGTGGTCTTGGCCCGGTTGGCTTCCTGGACCATGCCCAGCAGTTGCTCGCGCTCGCTGACATCGATCCAGCCGGCGATCATGCCGGTGATGGTCCCTTCGCTGTCCTTGTACGGCAGCATCCAGTGATAGATCGTCAGATGGCGACCATCGGGCAGGACCAGCGCGCGATCCTGGACTTTCGACACATCGTCGCGCAGCACCTGCAGATACTCGTCGTGGTAGGCAGCGGCTTCGGCGCTGTCGGCAAACACGCTTTCAGTGATGCGTTTACCCAGCACCTCGTCGTTGCTCAGGCCCAGGACCTCGAGGTAACTGGAGTTGCAGATCACCATGCGCGCTTCGAGGTCACGCACGTAGATCGGATGCGGCGTGCCGTCGATCAGCACCCGCATGAACTCCAGCTGGTTGTTCAGCGCCCGCTCGGCCACTTCGCGCCGATGGATCAAGCGGCGCAGGTAGGCGATCCAGACGAACGCCAGCAGCAGCAACACACCGGCGATAAAGAAGCCCTGGACGATCGCGTCGCGATTGCGCAGCCAGAAGGTGTCGTCGATCACCACCTCGCTGCGCCAGCGATTGGTGATCTCGGCCATTTCTTCCGGCGAGATGCTCAGCAGGGCCTTTTCCAGGATGGCGTACAGTTCCAGGTCGCCGCGCTTGGTGACGAAGGCGAACCGGGCGGGCTCGATGCCCACGGTGCTGGTGACCTGCAAGCGGTCCCGATACTGCCGGGAAATCATGTAGCGCGCGCTGAGCAGGGAGTTGGCGCCGGCATCGACCTCGCCCTTGGCGACCATCGCCATGACCTGGGCCGCATTGTCCGCATAGACGATCTGCACCTGCGCAAAACGGCTGGCAATGTAGTCGGTGAGGAACATGCCGCGAATGATCGCCAGGCGTTTGCCGGCCATGTCATCCAGGGTCGCCGGGCTCTGCGGACCGATGCGGGTGATCAATACATAAGGTGTCGACAGATAAGGCCGGGTGAAGCGCATATGCCCTTCCCGCTCGGCACTCGGGGTCAAGGCGGCCAGCAGATCGACCTTGCCGGCCTGCAGGTTGTCGATCTGCCGGGCCATCGAGGTGCCGCGCACCATGTCGAACTTCAAGCCGGTGCGCAGGCTGACCTTGGCCAGCACGTCGGCGCTGACGCCGCGCAGGGCGCCTTTCTTGTCGAAGAACGACAGCGGCAGGAAGTTCTCCATCGCCGCCACCGTGACCCTGGGGTGCTGTTCCAGCCAGCGCTGCTCCTTGGGCGTGAGGTGCAGGCGATTCTGCCCCGGGATATTCATCTCGGAGGCCCCCCAGCGCCGCAGGATGGCCATGCGCTCGCCGATGGGAATCGCCGCGATGGCGGCATTGGTGATGCCCAGCAGCCGGGTGTTGCGGGCGGACAAGGCAAAGGCAAAGCGGCTGCCCTCCAGCCGCGAGAAGTCGCTGAGCTGGACGTTGTTCAGGTAGTTCATGCCGATCAGGTAGTTGGCGCTGATGGCATCGCCGAGGTAGGCGTCGGCCTTGCCGAAGGCCACGGCGCCGATCGCGCTCAACGTCGAAGGGTAGAGTTGCAGCTCGGCATCGGGATAGGCGCGGCTGACACTCTGCGGCGGCAGGTAGTGGTACAGCATGGAGATCTTTTTCCCCGCCATGTCCCCGGTAAACGAAGCGCCTTCGTCGCTACGGGTGACGATCATCGGTTGATCGTCGGCATAGGCGGCCGACATCACCAGCTCGGGGTCGGTCTCTTCGAAGCCGTTGGCGGTGCCCAGCAGGTCGACTTCACCGTCTTTCAACGCACGGATCACATCGGCCCTGGACGGGAAGCGACGCACCTGCACCTGGACATGCAGCAGCTGCGCCAGCAGCCCCACGTAATCGGCGGTCAACCCTTCGTAATCGCGACCGGTGCCGGTCACGTCGAAGGGCGGGTAATCCGGCGCCGAAATCCCCAGGTACAAGGTGCCTTTTTTGCGCAACCAGCTCCAGTCCGCCTCGGCCAGCTCGACCTGGTGTTCACCCAGACTGGAGCGCCCGAGCAATTGCAGGGTTTCCGCCTCGGCCTCATCAGCGGCGTGGGCCACCACGAATACCGGCGACAGCAGCACCAGCAGGGCCAGGCACAAGCGCAGTGAAGACTTCATCAGATCAGGTTATTACGCTTGGCCAGTTCCGCCAGGTGCACCAGCGAGCTCACATTGAGCTTCTCGATCAGCCGGGCCTTGTAGGTGCTGATGGTCTTGTTGCTCAGGAGCAAATCGTCACCGATCTGCTTGTTGCTCAAGCCTTTGGCCAGTTGCTGCAGGATCGACAGTTCCCGGTCGGAAAGGCTCTCGATCAACGCCTGTTCCGAGGCTTCCACGTCCCCCCTGCGGACCGAGTTCAGGGTCAGGTCGGGGAAGAAGGTATAGCCGGACTTGATGGCGTTGATGGCCTTCACCAGTTCGTCCAGGTCATCGGCCTTCGACACGTAGCCGGCGGCCCCCGCCCGCATGCAGCGTATCGAAAAGAACACCGGGGACAAGGACGTCAGGACCAGGACCTTCACCGGCAGCTTCAACGCCGAGATGCGGTTGAGGGCATCCAGGCCGTCGACCCCCGGCATGGAGATATCCAGCAGCACCAGGTTGGGCTGATGTTCGCGGGTCAGCTGGACGGCCGAGGCGCCATTGTCGGTCTCCGCCACGACCTCGTACTGCTCCTGCTTGAGGATCATCCTCACGGTCGAACGAATGAACGGGTGATCGTCCACAATCACGGCTTTGAGCATAGGAGCCTCTGGAAATGGGGGAACGGGAATCGAGTCGGGAAGGGATCACGGCACTCCACGGATAACGCCTGATATCCCGCTACGGCTTTTAGCATATATGAGCTTTTACAAAGCGGCGCTTCGTGTGTTTTCCTCACCCGCGCAGCGCTGGCTAACCCTCTTCCTGCCCGGCGATGGTGGGTGCCCGCAGCCACGTTAACAGCTCATGGGAAGACATGGGCTGGGCGTAGTAAAAACCCTGACCTACTTCACATCCCATATTGATCAGTGCGTAGCACTCTTGCTGATTGCTCACCCCTTCGATCACCAGGGACATACTCAGTGAGCGGGCCAAGGCCACCGTGCTGGCAATCACCGCTTTACTGCGCGGCTCGTGGATGCTGCGGACAAATTCACCGTCCAGCTTGATCTCGCTGAAAGGTAATTGGCAGAGCAGTTTCAGCGAGGAAAAACCCACGGCGAAATCATCGATCGACAGCCCGCAGCCCATGACCCGCAAACGCAGCAGGCTCTCCTGAATCCTCGGCTGGATCTCCAGCAGACCGTTCTCCGCCAATTCGAAGGTCAGGGCCGCAGCCGATACCCGATGGCGCTTGAGCGCCTGGCGAATATGGTCGGTCAGCCCCGCCTCCAACAGTTGCGATGCATGCAGGTTGAACGACATCTCCAGCGGGCGCCCGCCCCGCTGCAACATGCCCAGCAGGCTCAGGCCCTGTTCCAGCAATTGCTTGAACATCTCGTCGATCAGGTCGTAGGCCAGCACGGCCGCGAGAAAATCCCTGGGCAGCAGCAAGCCCTTCGACGGGTGCTGCCAGCGCGCCAGGACTTCAGCCCCGGCCACCTGACCATTGGCCAGGAAAAACTTGGGCTGGAAGAACGCGCGGAACTCGCCCAGGGCCAGCCCGCGGCGAATGTCTTCTTCGTTGGGCAAGCTCGTCACTGGCACAGGCGCCGCTGCCGCCGCCTGGCATTGGTGCTGGTAACGCTGCAGGATCTTTTGCAGGGCCTTGGCCTGTATCGGCGTACTCAGGGTTCCCAGCAGTTCCACCCCGGAAAACGAGGCCATCTGTTCGATGGCCCGGCGCAACTGTGGTTGAAACTCGCAGTAGAGAATCACTGCCCGGACCATCGACAGCTGGCCCACGCAGTTGAGGAAATCCAGGCAGTCCATGCCCATGTGGGCCAGGTCGCACAGAGCCACATCCACCTGGCCCTGGCGTTGCATCAAGGCTAGCGCCTGTTCTCCGCTGCTGGCCTGCAAAATATCGAAAACACCCAGTTGCTGCAGCGCAGCGACCACGGCACTGCGCTGAGCCGAGTGTTTTTCTAAAACCAGAATACGCAGGGAGGTCATCGTTCGTCTGCCATTGCCATGGAGCCAGGGACAGGCATTCTGCTGATGGATAGCTCAGGGATAAGCAGGGAGGTTCTCAGAGACGTGTAGGAATTTTCCCAACCAATGCACTTACAGCTGTCAGAGTACTGTCAGCAAGCATCAACGGTTGCCGAGTCGGCCAGCCGCCTCACCTGCAGTGGGTCGTTGATTTCCAGGGGGTGAACATCGGGACAAGCAAATGTGAAGGGCACACTCAAGTGCCCTTCCTCTTGTTCAATGCTAATACGGCTATGCCATCTTCGAAGCGAGTGGATAAACCAACCAGGACTCTCCATCGATCTCTTGCCAGGATGCACCTTTGGCCATCAATACATTCGCCAGCCGCTCACGAACCTGATTGATTTCCGAGTTGGCAATACTATTGATGAATCGTCCTCGCACCGAATAAAGCTCTTTGACATAGCGCTCGATCCGGTGGATCAAAAAGATGAACTGGGAAACCGCTCCGCTCGTTCCCTTGGCCCCTTCGATGGCGGTGAAGCTGCACACCGTCAAGGTATTGTCTTCAAACCGGTAGACCAGTTCGAAATCTCCCAAGTGAACCTGCCACCCCACGACAAAATCGCTTTTTTCAAAATAGGCGACTTCTGGCTGCAACCCTTGCAGCTTGAGAAATAGCGTGACCGGATCAATGGATTGGAGAGCAGGCATCTCACTTCGTCCTCATCTGCACGGCATTGGCCATCCGCTCATAGAGGCCGACCAGTTCACGGGTTGCATCGCGTAATTGTCGGGACGCCTCGGCGGCACGATCGGCGGTGGCCGCCACGTTTTTCGCGAAGTTTTCCGCGGCGTTGGCTTGGAACTCTCCGAGTAATTGAGCTTGTTGCGCGTCACGACTGACGCCTGCCGCCGCAACGCCGCCAAGTCCCTCGGTAGCTTTGCCCAGTCCAGTGGTTGCCGACGACGCCAGCTGGCTTCCGGTCAAGGAACCACCAAAACTCACGACGCCAGACACAATTTGCCCGATCGCACCTGTCATCGCCGCCTTGAAAGTCGATTCAATCGCGTCCTGTTTGGTTTCCAGCGCCTTGAGTTGTTTGTCGAAGGCATTCTTCTGCATGTCATCGTGAAATCCGCGCAAGGTATCGCGCATCTCGATGTTCATTTTCTTCATCAACATAATGATTTCGTTGATGCGGGTGAATGCGTTGTCCCCTATGTCGACGGTCCGGGTATCCGCTGCATCCTGCACGGGCAAAGAAGCGGCCAACGCTTGAGTATTCACTGTAGTGGTCATCTTTCTTCTCCTGGTATCAAACCATTGCCGAGGCAATCTGCACTTGCACCGCACCGGCTTGTGCGATGGCCTTGCTGCCGTCCTGGACAACTTGGGATTGTCCTTCGATCAGTTCGCCAATCCGCTTCATGGCGGCGTCTTTTTCGTCTTTATAGAAAGTGAAAAGCGACTGCAGCCATTGCTGATCGAGCATCAGTTGGCTGATCTCTTTCTGCAGCCTGGCGCGGTCCACCGCCAGTGCTCCAGAGGTGATCTGGCTGGCGCCGGCCACCGCGCTGCGCGTGACGTTGACTGCGGTATAGGTCGAAGCCTTGAGCGCAACTTGCAGCACTTCGCGATTGATCTCTTTGGTCACGGCCTTGGTCACTTCCTTGGCAGTCATTTCCACGCCTTTGTCGATCGCGCCGTGTCCGACTTTTTTCACCGCGTTGGTCACCAACTGTTCGATGGCCTCCTGGGAAAACTTCTCCAACATCCGGTTTACACCAAGCTGCTGCACGATCTTCTGCGCCGCTTCCTTGCCCGCCGTCTTCGTCGCTTCCATCGCAGCCTTGCCCAGGCTCTGGGCAATTTGAGCGGAAACCTGCGATGCCACTTCCTTGCCGACCATCTTCGCGGTCTGGTCGATTGCGCCTTTGCTCCCAGCCTTGATACCGGCCACCAGGGCCTGTTCGGCACCCTCCTTGAGAACCGTGCCGGCGACTTTCGGAATCACCTTGGTCATCAACATATTGCGCGCGGCGCTGGTGATATCGATCACGGCCCCGGCAATTTCAAAACCCAGTTGGATCTTGCCGGCGACATCGGCGATCGCCTTGTACTTCTCGGCATTGTCGGGATCGATCAGGGCCATGGTGTTGGCTGCCGCCTTGACCACACCAGCGAGCCCCGCCATCAAGTCCATCGCTCCGCCGGCAGCCGTCATGACGTTACCGGTCAGTGCCCCACCGATGATCTTCGCCACCCCGGTGACAATTTCAACGGCAGCGATGACCCAATCGAAGATCACGCCGAAGATGCCTGCCTTCTTGGCTTTCTCCTGCTGTTCGATGGCTTTGTCCATCTGCTCGCGGAAGTCGGCAACCTCTTGCTGACGCACCCTCTCCTGCTTGTCCGTCATGATCGCCAGGGCCTTGGACTTGGCCATGGCGGTACTGCCGAGGATTTCGCTGGACAGGAGTGTCGAGGCCAACATGATCGAGTCCATCGGAATCTTTTCGAGATCCTTGAGGCTGATCGGCGTAGCGCTTTCGTTCTTCAGCGGAACATTCGCAAAGATCCGATCCAGGGCCTTCATTGCCTCAAGCTGCGACACCTGGACTTTCGGTGGCGGCGGCGTATTGACCCGCGAATGCTGCTGGCTGATATCACCGAATACACTCGATGGATCGCGCGAACCACGGGCCCCTGTTCGCGCCTCCGGGGATATGCTCGGGGTGTCCGGGACCAGTATCTGTTCGGTTTGCGGCGCCGCCAGCGGGCGCAGATTCAAGGTGATGCTCATGCCGATACCTCCACCGCACAATGAGCCAGCAACTGCGCGGCACTGTGCTGAATGACCTCATGTTCAGGTTGTTGGTTGCACCATTTGATCGCGGCATTGAAGGCTTTGCGGGCACACTCGATCTGCCCCAGAAGGCTATGGCTAATACCTGCGAAATAGGCGGAACGTGGATCATCCACATTGATCATCCCGGCCCGGCCGAAACTGCTGACCGCCTCTTCATGCAGGCCCAGGCGCTGATTGCACAGCCCCAGCGCCAACCAGCACTCAAAGTTCCAGTGGTCGATGCGCACCAGCAAGGAGTAAACATTGCGCGCGGCGTGCATATCGCCGGTGTGGAACAGCTGCGTCGCGTAGGCATATAGCTTGTCGATATCGCCTTGCGTGATATCAGCCAACATGCGAATCGAGCCACCACGCGCAAAGAAGTGCCGAAGCACTTCGTGGTCGTCCTGACCGGCACTGCAAATAGGTTGTGTCATGAGGACTCCTTGCAATAACAACCAATTTATCTGCCCCCCTCTCCCTGTCGCTGTTACAGGGGGCGGCAAGGCAATTACCCTCCATGGCTGGCCACGACGGAAAACCGGGTGGCCAGCGCGTTATCCAATCAGCGGATAGCCGAGGCGGTACCCTTGGTCATTTCAGCGAGCATGCTTTGCATGCTTTGCGTCAGTTGGTTGGAGGTGCTGTAGTTCTGCATCACTTGCTGCAGCTTCAACTGGCTTTGCTGGTTGAAGTCGGTGGCCCGTCCCGCCACGGTTTCCAACGAAGACTTGACCATCATCAGGTCGCCCTTATCGAGCTTGCCGCCCTTCCCCTCCATGAACTCGTCGATAGTCTTGCCATCGACCAGGATGTTGTTGGCCTTCATGTAGTCAATGACACTTGGCGGCAGCTCACCCTTGCTTTCCGGCTTGTCCAGCTTGGCCATGACCCCTTCCACCAGGTTGGCCTTCTCTTGTGCATCACGAGCGATTTCGGACTTCTTGTTCATCTGTGCGAACAGATCATTACCCGATTGAGTCAACTGCAACATGATGTTTTGCATGGTCTGAAGGCCATTGCTGAACATCGATTGCGAATTCACGATCGACTGCGGGGTTGGCTGCACGGAGCCCAGGGAGTTGACCGGAGTAAATTTATTTACAATAGGATCCATCGTGTTTTCTCCAAAGGATTCAAGCAAAGTTTCGACTGAGTTTTTTCAGCAGGTTGTTTTTTACCGCGGGTACTTCTTTTTCTGACGAGTCTTGTTGAAGAGTGGACAACGCATGCAGTTGCTCTCCAACCTTTTTCAGGCTTGCTTCGGATTTCGCCATTTTCTCGACAAGTCGACGCTGGGAATCATTTCCCTCGCGATTCATATAGTCATTCAACTTGTTCAGCTTCTTCCTGGCGTCTGGATCGACATCCGCACGCCGTTGAAGCTCGGAAACTTCCAACTGCAGCTTTTCCAACTCCTGGGTTTGCCGGCTAAATACCGACTTATTTCTCCCCAGTTCCACCAGCATGGTTTTGAGTTTTTCCACATGGTCCATTCGCCACTCCCTCAGGACAAAACCAGATTAGCCCGCCACCGACACCAATACTTATAAAAGTCGATGACGTTTTACTTTTTTGCCGATTATTTGTTGCCAGGATTATTGCGTACTTGAGGTCAACGAATAGCCGATGCGGTGCCCTTGGTCATTTCAGCCAACATGCTTTGCATGCTTTGTGTCAATTGGTTGGAGGTGCTGAAGTTCTGCATGACTTGTTGCAACTTCAGCTGGCTTTGCTGGTTGAAGTCCGTTGCCCGTCCAGCCACCGATTCGAGGGAGGACTTGACCATCATCAAGTCGCCCTTATCGAAAGCCATGGAGTCTTCAAGCGCCTGGCGAATGCTGTTCATATGCTCCAGGCTGACCTTTTTACCGCTCTGGAAATTGACTTCCGGCAGCCCCCAGACATAGTCGGACGCCTTCTTGCCTTCAACGGTTATGCCGTTCTTGTCCATGTAGGTGATCACTTCCTGCCAGGAGCGGGTTTCCATGCCCTCGGGGCCGGATGCGGCAATCTTGGCCATCAGTGTCTCAAGGCTTGCCTGCGCCCCTGAGCGCTCTCCCATGAACTCATCAATGGTCTTGCCGTCCACCAGAATATTATTGGCGCGCATATAAGCCACCGTACTCTCCGGCAGCGCCAACTTATCCCCTGGCTTTACCAGCCTGGACATAACGGCCTCAACCTGATTAGCCATCTCTTGCGCATCGCGAGCAATTTCGGACTTCTTGTTCATCTGTGCAAACAGGTCGTTACCCGACTGAGTTAGTTGCAACATGATGTTCTGCATGCTCATCAAGCCGTTACTGAACATGGATTGAGGATTGGCAACGGACTGTGGTGTTGGACGCATGCCCTCCAGGGGGCTGTTTGGAGTGGTTGCTGTTACGACCATATTCATATGCGTATTCCCAATGGTATTAATCTCGACCATGGCCAATACATTGGCGACCCATCTACTGAATAATGGTTCGCCGATACATCACCAGGCTTCGTTTATCACCACGAATAGAAAGCCATGAATCCTGAACTTCCTTTCACAGTGACAGCCTGATAATACAACCCACCCATTTCCACTCTTCTGAATTCCCTTCAAACATTCCTTTTTTTACCGAAGCGTCAACGCCTTACATATTTAGTCAATCCCTGATGAATTTGACGTACTCCGGGTCTTATCTTTCAGGTAATCACCTGATGCATATTTTCCAGTACTCGCGTGACCATGGTGCTCACTCAGACAGTGATCCAGGACGGGAGGACCGATGCGGGCAGTACGACTTCTATTCGGAAAGTACGGCGGCAAGGTACATGTCGACGGCACAGTACAACTCATACCGCCAAACTCCGTCGTCGTGGCGAGCAGCGAAGCAGCGCCTTGCAGTACCAACAGCGACCTCCAGTACTTCGACTTCTACCCCGCCGACTTCAAGCACCTGTACGCCGATGTAGTGGACTTGCTCGGTGTCACCCACGGCACCCTGTTCTGGCGGGCGCCCATCCGCATGGTGAAGGCGCAGGATGACGTGATCGGCGTGCTTGAACTGCTGGCCAAGGGAACCCCCGATACATTGCTGCGCTTTGCCTATATCTATTGCCTGGGCGTGGACCGGCGCTATTTCTCTGCCCTGTTGCAACACATCATGACCGGAGACGAGCCGTTCTATGAGTTCATCGAAACCCACGCCCTGAATCAGTGGTCGGTTGCTCGCTATGCACTGGAATTCAACATGCCGCTACGCAAGTTCAATCTGTTGTTCCAGGAAAAATACGGCCTTTCCGCAAAACGCTGGCTCCTGGAGCATCGACTGACCCGCGCCCGTGAATTGCTCCTGTCCACCCCGATGCGGGTACTGGACATCGCCCTTGAATGCGGTTTCTCCAATCACGGGCATTTCACCGAAAGCTTCCGCAAGCGTTATCTGTGCAATCCCACCCAGTATCGCCTGCGAGCCCAAGCCACCCTCACTCCAGCCATCAGCCATGCGGGATAACGGATCATGGACATCGAAACCGTCAATAACCAGCTCTCGCAAATGGTCGAAAAGGCCGGCAATGAGGTCCAGTCAAAGCTGACCGCCGCCGACATGAACGACCCGGCGCGGATGCTCCAGGCGCAGTTTGCGATTCAGCAATATTCAACCTTCGTCACTTATCAAAGTGCGGTGATGAAAGCGGTCAAGGACATGCTTTCAGGGATCATTCAAAAAATATGAAGGTCCTTGAGCGCGATGTGTGTCGCATTGTCTGCGAGACCGGCCTGGCGGCGGTCAATCACGGTTTTGTCGAACAGGTCGAAACCATTCGCAGCGCCCTGCCCCACCTGGTGAGCGACCCCGCGGACCTGCGGATTCTGCAAGCGACCTTACTGATCGGCCTGTCACGCAGACATGAAGCGCTGGCGTTGTTGGCCGGCGACGCCTCGGACGAAGCCAACACGCTTCGGCGCTTGATCGAAAGCGCCTCCCAGGACGCGCTAACCATCCCTGCGCAGCCCACCCC
>NZ_JBWKZA010000021.1:0-117143 GCF_059424045.1 Pseudomonas sp. GW456-L12 | reverse complement strand
CATCTATAAGCAGCCACTTATAGTCGCGCCGCAGGCGAATTTGCCGCGAGACGCATACGCTGCATTTAGTGCAGGATAAGGCGCTCGTTCCCGCTCACCGATTGACCTGCATCTCCCAACCGCATCTGCATAAGAAAACACAGGGGCTTGTCATGATTTTTTCCGCACTACGTCGAAATATCCTCGTTGGCTCGCTGGGTCTGGCCCTCGGTGCCGGGTTGCTGGGGCAAGCGGTTGCCGGTGAGCAACTGCAGAAGATCAAGGACGCCGGCACCATCAACGTCGGCCTGGAAGGCACTTATCCACCGTTCAGCTACGTCGACGAAAGCGGCAAGCTGGCCGGCTTCGAAGTCGAGTTCTCCGAAGCCCTGGCGCAGAAGCTGGGCGTGAAGGTCAAACTGCAGCCGACCAAGTGGGACGGCATCCTCGCCGCCCTGGAGTCCAAGCGCCTGGACGCGGTGATCAACCAGGTGACCATCTCCGATGAGCGCAAGAAGAAATACGACTTCTCCACCCCCTACACGGTTTCCGGCATCCAGGCCCTGACCCAGAAGAAGAACGAAGGCAAGTTCAAGACCGCCGCCGACCTGGCCGGGCACAAGGTCGGTGTCGGCCTGGGCACCAACTACGAACAATGGCTCAAGGACAACGTGCCGCAAGCCATCATCAAGACCTACGACGACGATCCGACCAAGTACCAGGACCTGCGCGTAGGCCGTATCGACGCGATCCTGGTGGACCGCCTGGCCGCCTTCGAGCTGATCAAGAAAACCAACGACACCCTGGTCGTTTCCGGCGAGCCCTTCTCCCGCCAGGAAGCCGGCGTGGCCCTGCGCAAAGGCGAACCCGAACTGCTGGCCGCGGTGAACAAGGCGATCGAGGAACTGCGCGCCGACGGCACGCTGAAAAAGCTCTCGGAAAAATACTTCAACGCTGACGTCACTCAATAATGGAAGCAGGTTTTCAGTTCGAACTGTCTTTCCCGCAGTTGAGCCAGCAAATCGCCGAAACCACGCAGCTGTTGCTGAACTCCGCGCCCTTCCTGCTCAAGGGCGCGTATTTCACGGTCATCCTCAGCCTCGGCGGCATGTTCTTCGGATTGGCGCTGGGTTTCGCCCTGGCGCTGATGCGCCTGTCGCGCTTCAAGCTGCTGAGCTGGATCGCCCGCGTCTATGTGTCGTTCTTTCGCGGCACGCCGTTGCTGGTGCAACTGTTCGTGATCTATTACGGCCTGCCGCAGTTGGGTATCGAGCTTGACCCGCTGCCGGCGGCGCTGATCGGCTTCTCGTTGAACATGGCGGCCTACGCCTGCGAGATCCTGCGCGCGGCCATCGGCTCCATCGAGCGCGGGCAATGGGAAGCGGCGGCCAGCATTGGCATGACCCGGGCCCAGACCCTGCGCCGGGCAATCCTGCCGCAAGCCATGCGCACGGCCCTGCCGCCCCTGGGCAACAGTTTTATCTCGCTGGTCAAGGACACGGCCCTGGCCGCCACCATCCAGGTCCCGGAACTGTTCCGCCAGGCACAGCTGATCACCGCCCGGACCTTCGAAGTCTTCACCATGTATCTTGCCGCCGCGCTGATCTACTGGGTTCTGGCCAGCGTGCTGGCGCACCTGCAGAACCGACTGGAAGAGCGGGTCAATCGGCACGACCAGGAGTCCTGAACCCATGATTGTGGTTGAAAAACTGACGAAGCAGTTCAAGGGTCAGACCGTCCTCAATGGCATCGACCTGACGGTGGCGGAAGGCGAGGTGGTCGCCATCATCGGCCCCAGCGGCTCGGGCAAGACCACCTTTTTACGCTGCCTGAATTTCCTCGAAGAACCTACCAGCGGCCGGATCAAGGTCGGCAACATCGAGATCGATGGCAGCCGCCCGCTGACCCAGCAGCAGGGCCTGGTGCGGCAACTGCGCCAGCAGGTGGGTTTCGTGTTCCAGAACTTCAACCTGTTCCCCCATCGCACCGCGCTGGAAAACGTCATCGAAGGCCCGCTGGTGGTGAAGAAGACGCCCCGCGAGCAGGCGCTGGCCCTGGGCCGCGGGCTGTTGGCCAAGGTCGGCCTGGCGGGCAAGGAAGACGCCTATCCGCGGCGCCTATCCGGCGGCCAGCAACAGCGCGTGGCGATTGCCCGGGCGCTGGCGATGGAGCCGGAAGTGATCCTGTTCGACGAACCGACCTCGGCCCTCGATCCGGAGCTGGTGGGCGAAGTGCTGGCGACCATCCGCGGCCTGGCCGAGGAGAAGCGCACCATGGTCATCGTCACCCACGAAATGGGCTTCGCCCGCGACGTGGCCAACCGGGTGATCTTCTTCGACAAGGGGGTAATCGTCGAACAGGGCGAAGCCAAGGCGCTGTTCGCCAACCCCAGGGAAGAACGCACCCGGCAATTCCTCAGCAAGTTCCTCACCTCGGGCCATCCCCAGGCCTGAACGGCGCCCTCGCTGCCGAGCCCAGGATGGGCTGTGCAGCGAACGCAAACCCGCCGTCACATTCCGCCAGACACATCGCATACGCCGGTTTACGACGACTGCGCCGCCGAGCGCAGGCTACACCAGCGGCTACAGAAACCACGTGCCCCTGTAACCGCCCCCCCCTGTAGCCGCTGCCGAGCAACGCGAGGCGGCGAACGGTCTGGGCGGCATTCCGACACAGCGGCCGCCAGGCCCGCCACTGCATTGCGCCCGGAAAACCGTATGCCCCGTTTACGACGGCTACGCCGCCGCGCGCAGGCTGCGCCAGCGGCTACAGGCATCAGATCTATCTCCCATTACCCTTCGCCTTTTCCTACCTGCCGTATACGTAAACCCCTTCTATACATATTCCTAAAAGTTAGTTTATTTAATTTTTATACGCGCATAGGGTATATGCACCGGACCACCGGACATTCTTGAACCCGATTTCGCCGCCACGGCGCGGCACTTCCAAAGATGTGAGGTAGGTATGGTCCGGAACACAATCACCCCAGTGCAGATCGCCAGGGCATTGCGTGCAGCCAAGGAGTGGCACTGATGTCCAATTTGGCCGATGCAAATGTCCAGAGCGATCTGGATGTCGCCCCCCTGTTGTTGCCCGCACGGGTTCTGCTGAACGACGCAGAAGCCCTTCAAGCCGCCCATGAACTGGCCACCGTCGCCCGCCAGCAGGCGGCCCGGCGCGACCAGCAGCGCAAGCTGCCGTGGGCGGAAATCGAACATTTCACCCGCAGTGGCCTGGGCAGTATTGCCATCCCCCGTGAATACGGCGGCCCGCAGGTGTCTTTCGTGACCCTGGCCGAAGTCTTCGCGATCATTTCCGCGGCCGACCCGGCCCTGGGACAGATCCCGCAGAACCAGTTCGGCATTCTCAACCTGATCCTCGGCAGCGCCACCGAACGGCAGAAAAAGCAGCTGTTCCAGAGCGTGCTGGAAGGCTGGCGCATCGGTAACGCCGGCCCGGAACGCGGGACCAAAAACACCCTGGAACTCAAGGCACGGATCAGCGCCGACGGCGACGGTTACCTGCTCAATGGCCAGAAGTTCTATTCCACCGGCGCCCTGTTCGCCCACTGGGTGGCGGTCAAGGCGTTGAACGACGACGGCAGGCAGGTCCTGGCCTTCGTCCGGCGCGGCACGCCAGGGCTGCGCATCGTCGACGACTGGTCGGGCTTCGGCCAGCGCACCACCGCCAGCGGCACCATTTTGCTCAACAACGTGCGGGTCGATGCCGACCTGGTGGTGGACAACTGGCGCATCAACGAGTCGCCGAATATCCAGGGCGCGGTCTCGCAGTTGATCCAGGCGGCCATCGACGCCGGCATCGCCCGCGCCGCCATCGACGACGCCGTCAGCTTCGTGCGTGAACGCTCGCGGCCGTGGGTCGACGCCAACGTCGAACGGGCCAGCGACGACCTCTATGTGATCGCCGACATCGGCAAGCTGAAAATCGAACTGCACGCCGCCGAGGCCCTGCTGCGCAAGGCCGGCCAGGTGCTGGACCAGGTCAATGCCGCGCCGATCAGCGCCGAATCCGCCGCCCGCGCCTCGATCGCCGTGGCCGAAGCCAAGGTGCTGACCACCGAGATCTCCCTGCTGGCCAGCGAGAAACTCTTCGAGCTGGCCGGCAGCCGCGCCACCCTCGCCGAGTTCAACCTCGACCGGCACTGGCGCAACGCCCGGGTCCACACCCTGCACGATCCGGTGCGCTGGAAATACCACGCCGTCGGCGCCTATCACCTGAACGGCACCCTGCCGGCTCGCCATTCCTGGATTTAAGCGACCAGATCTCTGGAGAAGTACATGACTCTTTCTCAACACGTCGCGGTCATAACCAGCGATGAGCAAGCCCTGATCGTCGCCAGCGACCTGGCCGAGGATTTCAAGCGCGACAGCGCCCTGCGCGACCGCGAACGCCGCCTGCCCCACCCCGAACTCGAAGCCTTTTCCCGCTCCGGCCTGTGGGGCATCAGCGTGCCCAGGGAATACGGCGGCGCCGGTGTGTCCAACGTCACCCTGGCCAAGGTCATCGCCCTGATCGCCCAGGCCGACGGCTCCCTGGGGCAGATCCCGCAGAACCATTTCTACGCCCTCGAAGTGCTGCGGGTGAACGGCAGCGAGGCGCAGAAAAAACGCCTGTACGCCGAGGTCCTGGCCGGCCAGCGCTTCGGCAATGCCCTGGCCGAACTGGGCACCAAGACCGCCCACGACCGCACCACTCGCCTGACCCGGGACGTGCAGGACGGACGCGACGGCTATCGCATCAACGGTCGCAAGTTCTATTCCACCGGCGCCCTCTACGCCCAGCGCATCCCCACGTCGGTGGTGGATGAACACGGCGTGCAGCAACTGGCCTTCGTCCCGGCGAGCAGCCAGGGCCTGAACGTGATCGACGACTGGAGCGGCTTCGGCCAGCGCACCACCGGCAGCGGCTCGGTGGTATTCGAGGATGTGTTCGTCGCCGCCGAGGACGTGATTCCCTTTCAGAGCGCCTTCGAGCGCCCGACCACCGTCGGCCCGCTGGCGCAGATTCTCCACGCCGCCATCGACACCGGTATCGCCCGCGCCGCCTATGAGGACGCCCTGCATTTCGTGCGCACCAAGACCCGGCCGTGGATCGATTCCGGCAACGACAAGGCCAGCGAAGACCCGCTGACCCTCAAGAGCTTCGGCCACCTGAGCATTCGCCTGCACGCCACCGAGGCGTTGCTGGAGCGCTCCGGGGAGTTCCTCGACGCGGCCCAGGTCGAGCCCAACGCCGAGACGGTGGCCGCCGCTTCCATCGCGGTCGCCGAGGCCCGCGCCATCAGCACCGAAATCTCCCTGGCCGCCGGCAGCACCCTGTTCGAGCTGGCCGGCAGCCAGGCGACCCTGGCCGAACATGGCCTGGACCGTCACTGGCGCAACGCCCGGGTGCACACCCTGCACGACCCGGTGCGCTGGAAGTACCACGCGGTGGGCAACTACTACCTCAACCAGACGAACCCGCCATTGCGGGGGACTATCTGATGAGCGCTCTTGAGAAAGGCAAAAAAAAGATCCTGCTCAATGCCTTCAACATGAACTGCATCGGGCACATCAACCACGGCCTGTGGACCCATCCACGGGACACCTCGACCCAGTACAAGACTATCGAGTACTGGACCGAGCTGGCGCAGCTGCTGGAGCGCGGACTGTTCGACGGGCTGTTCATCGCCGACATCGTCGGGGTCTACGACGTCTACCAGAACTCGGTGGACGTGACGCTCAAGGAGTCGATCCAGCTGCCGGTCAACGATCCGCTGCTGCTGGTTTCGGCCATGGCCGCGGTGACCCGCAACCTCGGCTTCGGCCTCACCGCCAACCTCACCTACGAGCCGCCGTACCTGTTCGCCCGACGCATGTCGACGCTGGACCACCTGAGCCGCGGCCGGGTCGGCTGGAACATCGTCACCGGCTACCTCGACAGCGCCGCCAAGGCCATGGGCCTGAGCGAACAGGCCGAGCACGACCGGCGCTACGACCAGGCCGATGAATACCTGGAAGTGCTCTACAAGCTCTGGGAAGGCAGCTGGGAAAACGACGCGGTGATCAACGACCGCGAACAGCGGATCTACGCCCGGCCGGAGAAGGTGCACAAGGTCGAGCACAAGGGCGAGTTCTATCAGGTCGAGGGCTATCACCTGTGCGAACCCTCGCCGCAGCGCACGCCGGTGCTGTTCCAGGCCGGCAGTTCCGATCGCGGCCTGCTGTTCGCCGGGCGCCACGCCGAATGCGTGTTCATCAGCGGGCAGAACAAAGCCTCGACCCGCGCCCAGGTGGACAAGGTCCGCGCCAGCGCCGTGGCGGCCGGGCGCAATCCCGAGGACATCAAGGTGTTCATGGGGCTCAACGTGATAGTCGCCGCGACCGAGGAACTGGCCTGGAAGAAGCACGCCGAATACCGCAGCTACGCCAGCGCCGAAGCCGGGGTGGCGCATTTCTCGGCGTCCACCGCCATCGACTTTTCCCAGTACGAGATCGACGAACCGATCCAGTACGTGAAGAGCAACGCCATCCAGTCGGCCACCAAGAACCTGCAGAACAACGACTGGACCCGGCGCAAGCTGCTCGACCAGCACGCCCTGGGCGGGCGCTACATCACCGTGGTCGGCTCGCCGCAGCAGGTGGCCGACGACCTCGAATCCTGGATCGCCGAGACTGGCCTGGACGGCTTCAACCTGACCCGCATCGTCACCCCGGAAAGTTATGCCGACTTCATCGACCTGGTGATCCCCGAGCTGCAACGCCGCGGCTCGTACAAGACCGCCTACGACAACGGCACCCTGCGCGAAAAGCTGTTCCGGCAGGACGCGCAGTTACCCGAGCAACACGCCGGAGCGGGCTATCGCCCTATCGCGAGCAAGCTCGCTCCTACAGGTTGAGCCCATTCCCTGTAGGAGCGAGCTTGCTCGCGATGAGGTCGGCCCAAACACCCAAAAACTTCATGCACTGACTGGAAACGACACCATGAAAACCAAGCTCTTAAGCCACCCAGTCAAAGCACTGGCCCTCGCCCTCGGACTGTTCGCCAGCGCGGTATTCGCCGCCGACGCGCCGCTGAAAGTCGGCACCACCGCCGCCTTCGCCATCCCCCTGGAAGCCGCCGTCGAAGAGGCCGGCAAACAGGGCCTGAAAGTCGAGCTGGTGGAGTTCAGCGACTGGATCGCGCCGAACGTCAGCCTGGCCGCCGGCGATATCGACGTGAACTACTTCCAGCACATCCCGTTCCTGGAAAACGCCAAGGCCGCCGCCGGTTTCGACCTGGTGCCGTTCGCCCCGGGGATCATCAACAACGTCGGCCTGTACTCGAAGCGATACAAAAGCTTCGACGAGCTGCCCGAAGGCGCCACGGTGGCCATCGCCAACGACCCGATCAACAGCGGCCGCGGCTTGCAGCTGCTGGCCAAGGCCGGCCTGATCAGCCTCAAGCCGGGGGTCGGCTACAAGGCCACCGAGGACGACATAGTCGCCAACCCAAAGAAACTGAAGATCCTCCAGGTCGAGGCCGTGCAACTGGTACGCGCCTATGACGACGCCGACCTGGTGCAGGGCTACCCGGCCTATATCCGCCTGGCCAAGACCTTCGATGCCGGTTCGGCGCTGCTGTTCGACGGCCTCGACCACAAGGAATACGTGATCCAGTTCGTGATCCAGCCCAAGAGCAAGACCGACCCGCGGCTGATCAAGTTCGTCGATATCTACCAGCATTCGCCGGCTGTGCGCGCCGCCCTGGACAAAGCCCACGGCAAGCTCTACCAAGCCGGCTGGGAAGGTTGAGATGAGCGTCGCCTACCTTGCGCACAAGTCGCCGAACCAGCCGCCCGAACAGCGGCAGGACGCGCAGCAGACCGAGCTGCATCCAGAACTGAACCGGGCCCACGTGCGCTTCATCGGCCTGACCAAGACCTACCAGGGCCAGCAAGGCCCGGTGCAGGCCCTGCACGGGATCGACCTGGCGATCCAGCGCGGCGAGGTGTTCGGCATCATCGGCCGCAGCGGCGCCGGCAAGTCGTCGCTGATCCGTACCATCAACCGCCTGGAACAGCCTTCGGGCGGCCGGGTGCTGATCGATCAGGTGGACATCGGCGACTTCGACGAAGACCGCCTGGTGGAGCTGCGCCGGCGCATCGGCATGATCTTCCAGCACTTCAACCTGATGTCGGCCAAGACCGTGTGGCAGAACGTCGAGCTGCCGCTGAAGGTGGCCGGCGTGCCCAAGGAACAGCGCGAGCGCAAGGTCCGCGAACTGCTGGAACTGGTGGGCCTGAAGGACAAGCACAAAGCCTACCCGGCGCAACTCTCGGGCGGGCAGAAACAGCGGGTGGGCATCGCCCGGGCGCTGGTCCACGACCCGGCGATCCTGCTGTGCGACGAGGCCACCTCGGCGCTGGACCCGGAGACCACCCAGTCGATCCTCGGCCTGCTCAAACAGATCAACCAGCGCCTGGGCCTGACCATCGTCCTGATCACCCACGAGATGGCGGTGATCCGCGATATCTGCGACCGGGTGGTGGTGCTCGAGCATGGGCATATCGTCGAGCAGGGGCCGGTCTGGGAAGTGTTCGGCAACCCGCAGCACGAGGTCAGCAAAACCCTGCTGGCGCCCTTGCAGCACGGCCTGCCGGAAGAGTTGCAAAACCGCCTGCAGGCCCAGCCGAAGTCTGCCGACGCGGCGGTGGTGTTACGCGTGCAGTTCACCGGCAGGAGCAGCGACGAGCCGGACCTGGCCGCGCTGTTCAGCACCCTGGGCGGGCGCGTGCGGCTGCTGCACGGCGGCGTGGAACGGATCCAGGGACATGCCCTGGGGCAATTGCTGCTGGCGGTCAGCGGCTCGTCCCTGGGCGCCGAGGAGCAACGTTTGCGCGCGCAGCACTTTTTGCAAAAGCAATGGACACAACAGGTAGAGGTGCTGGGTTATGTGGTTTGATCGCTTGCTCCAGGGCGTTATCGATACCTTCCTGATGGTCGGCGTGTCGTCGCTGATCGCTCTGCTGGCGGGCATTCCGCTGGCGGTGATCCTGGTCACCAGCGGCAAGGGCGGGATCTATGAAGCGCCCAGGCTGAACAGCGTGCTGGGGGCCTTCGTCAACCTGTTCCGCTCGATCCCGTTCCTGATCCTGATGGTGGCGCTGATCCCCTTCACCCGGCTGATCGTCGGCACTACCTACGGCGTCTGGGCGGCCGTGGTGCCACTGACCATCGCCGCCACGCCGTTCTTCGCGCGGATCGCCGAGGTCAGCCTGCGCGAGGTCGACCATGGCCTGATCGAAGCCGCCCAGGCCATGGGCTGCCGGCGCTGGCACATTGTCTGGCATGTGTTGTTGCCCGAGGCGCTGCCGGGCATCGTCGGCGGCTTCACCATCACCCTGGTGACCATGATCAACTCCTCGGCCATGGCCGGGGCCATCGGCGCCGGTGGCCTGGGGGACATCGCCTATCGCTACGGTTACCAGCGTTTCGACAGCCAGATCATGCTCACGGTGATCGTGCTGCTGGTGATCCTCGTCGCAGCGATCCAGCTCGGCGGCGACCGCCTGGCGCGGGTGCTCAACAAGCGTTGAGATCGGCGGTGTCCATTCGGATGTCATCGCGAGCAAGCTCGCTCCTACAGGTTGATCGCGTCGCCCTTTGTAGGAGCGAGCTTGCTCGCGATTGGCTTTCAAGGCCCACACCCAACCCGGGTCAATACCCTTGGAGTATATTCGGCACATCACTCCAGCCAACGCAGCCCGCCATGAAACTCGCTCCCGACGACCTCGACCAGATCACCTCCACCACCCTGGGTCACTACAACCAGGTGGCCGAAGATTTCCGCGAAGGCACCCGCGACCACGATGTCAGCCAGAACATCGACGCGCTGCTTCGACATATCCAGGGCACAGCGCCCTTCACCCTGCTGGACTTCGGCTGCGGCCCCGGGCGCGATTTGCAGGCCTTTACCCGCCTGGGTCATATCGCGGTCGGCCTCGACGGCTCCGAGCGTTTTGCCCAGATGGCCCGGGACGACAGCGGCTGCGAGGTCTGGCAGCAGGATTTCCTCAAGCTCGACCTGCCCGCCGAGCGCTTCGACGGCATCTTCGCCAACGCCGTGCTGTTTCATATCCCCTCGCAGGAGTTGCCGCGGGTGCTGCGCCAACTGCACGCCACACTGAAACCCGGCGGCGTGCTGTTCAGCTCCAACCCGCGCGGCGACAACCGCGAAGGCTGGAACGGCGCGCGTTATGGCGCCTACCACGACCTGGCGGCCTGGCAGCAATTGCTCACCGCGGCGGGGTTTGTCGAGCTGGAGCATTACTACCGGCCCGCCGGCCTGCCGCGGGAGCAGCAGCCGTGGCTGGCGAGTGTGTGGCGCAAGGTTTGAGCGGTTTGCCAGATAGGCCGTAGCGCCTGGTTCGCGGGCAAGCCTCGCTCCTACGGGGTATTCCAGCGTAGGAGCGAGGCTTGCCCGCGATGGCGTCCTCTCGAACGAGCACAATCTCAAGCCGTGGTTTTCTTCGGCTCCTTGATCTTGTACCAGGCCACATACAGCGCCGGCAGGAACAGCAGCGTCAGCAGGGTGGCGACGATGATGCCGCCGATCATGGCGTAGGCCATCGGCCCCCAGAACACTTCCCGGGCGATAGGGATCATGCCCAGGCTGGCCGCCGCGGCGGTCAGCAGGATCGGCCGGCGCCGGTGCTCGGTGGCTTGCACCACCGCGTCCCAGGATGAATGACCGGCGCGCTCGAATTCGTCGATCTGGGTCACCAGGATCACCGAGTTGCGGATGATGATGCCGATCAGCGCGAGAATCCCGAGGATCGCCACAAAGCCCATGGGCGTGCCCGACGGCACCAGCGCCAGGACCACGCCGATCAGCCCCAGGGGCGCGACGCTGGCCACCAGGAACAGCTTCTGCACGCTGTGCAGCTGGATCATCAGGAAGGTCGCCATGAGGAACAGCATCAACGGCACCACCTTGGCGATCGGCCCCTGGGCCTTGCCGCTCTCCTCCACCGTGCCGCCGGTGGCCACCGAATACCCCACCGGCAGGCCGGCGGCGAACGTGTCGATGTCAGGCTTGAGCAACCTGACCAGGTCAGTCGGCTGGATCTCATCACGCACCGAGGCCTTGATGGTGATGGTCGGCTTGCGGTCACGGCGCCAGACCAGCGGCTGCTCCAGTTCATAACGCACGGTGGCGAAGGCCAGCAGCGGAATCGAGGTGCCGTTGGGGTTGACGATCTGCAGGTTCTGCAGGGTTTCCGGGGAACCGCGCTCGCTGTCGTCGGCCCGGCCGACCACGTTGATCAGGTAGATGTCGTCATGCACCTGGGTCACGGTGGAGCCACTGACGATGCTGTTCATCAACTGCGCCACGTCCTCCGAAGACAGCCCCAACTGGCGGGCCTTGTCCTGGGCGATGTCGATGCGCAGCACTTTGCCCGGCTCGTTCCAGTCGTAGATGATCTCGCCGATGTGCGCGTTCTTGTCCAGTTCGGTGGCCAGCTCGATGGCGTGCTTGCGCACCTGGTCGATGTCTTTGCCGCTAACCCGGTACTGGATCGGCCGCCCCACCGGCGGGCCCATTTCCAGGGCCTGGACGTAGCTGCCGATGCCGACGAAGTCGTCGCGCAGGCGTTTTTTCAGGCGTTCGGTCAGCGCCGTGCGCGACTCCAGGCCCTTGCTGACGATCACCAGCTGCGCGTAGTAGGGGTTTTGCAGTTGCTGGTCCAGCGGCAGGTAGAAACGGATCGCGCCTTCGCCGATGTAAGTGCTCCAGCGCACGATGTCCGGGTCGTCCTTGAGGGTCGCCTCCAGGCGATCCACCGCCATGCGGGTCTCGGCGATCGAGGCGTTCTGCGGCAGGTTGAGGTCGACGAGAATCTCCGGCCGGTCCGAGGACGGGAAGAACTGGTTCTGCACGAAGCGCATGCCGACCACCGACAGCACGAACGCCAGGACGGTGATACCGATGGCCCACCAGCGGTTGCGCATGGCCCACAGCAGGCCGCCGTTGAAGGCGCGGCCGATGCGGCCCGGCTCCTCGGAATGAGGCTTCACATTGGTGCTGAGGATATGCACGCCGATCACCGGGGCGAACAGCACGGCGACTATCCACGACACCAGCATGGCCACGGCGATCACCGCGAACAGGGTGAAGGTGTACTCGCCGGCGGAACTGGCGTTGAGGCCGATGGGCACGAAGCCGGCGACCGTCACCAGGGTCCCGGTGAGCATCGGGAAGGCCGTGGAGGTGTAGGCGAAGGTCGCCGCCTGCTCCTTGCTCTCGCCCATCTCCAGGCGCGTAACCATCATCTCCACGGTGATCATCGCGTCGTCCACCAGAAGGCCCAGGGCGATGATCAACGCCCCGAGGGAAATCCGCTGCATGGTGATGCCGCTGTATTCCATGAAGACGAAGACCATCGCCAGCACCAGCGGAATCGAGCACGCCACCACCAGCCCGGCACGCACGCCCAGGCTGACGAAACTCACCACCAGCACGATCACCACCGCCTCGAACAGCGCGCTGGTAAAGCCGCCGACGGCTTTTTCCACCACCTCGGCCTGGTCCGACACCGTGTGCACGCCCACGCCCACCGGCAGCTCGGCGGTGAGCTGGTCCATCTTGAGGTGCAGGGCCTTGCCGAAGTCCTGGATGTTGCCGCCCTTCTTCATGGCAATCGCCAGGCCGATGGCCGGCTGGCCGTTGAAGCGGAACTGCGGCGTCGAAGGGTCGACGTAGCCGCGGCTGATCTCGGCGATATCCGCCAGGCGATAGAAGCGCTCGTTGAGCCGCAGGTTGACCGTGGCCAGGTCTTTCTCGGAAGCGAACTGCCCCGAGGTGCGCACGGAAATCCGCTCCGGCCCGGCCTCGATCACCCCGGCCGGGGTCACCGCGTTCTGCGATTGCAGGCTCTGCAGGACCTGGCGCTGGTCGATGCCCAGCGCTGCCAGCTTGCGTGTGGAGAAGTTCAGGTAGATGACTTCGTCCTGCTCGCCGACCATCTCCACCTTGCCCAGGTTCGGCACCTCGCGGATCTCGGCGCGCACCTGCTCCACGTAGTCGCGCAGCTGACGCATGCTCAGGCCGTCGGCGGTAAAGGCGTAGACCGAGCCGAACACATCACCGAATTCGTCGTTGAACCCCGGCCCTTGCAGGCCCTGGGGGAAGTCGCCGCGAATGTCGTTGATCTTCTTGCGCACCTGGTACCAGATCTCGGGGATGTCCTTGGCGCTGGTGGTGTCACGCAGGTTGACGAACACCGTCGATTCGCCGGGGCGGGTGTAGCTTTTCACGTAGTCGAGGGAGTCCAGCTCTTCGAGCTTTTTCTCGATGCGGTCGGTGACCTGCTTGAGGGTTTCCTCCTGGGTCGCGCCCGGCCAGCGGGTCTGGATGACCATGGTCTTGATGGTGAAGGACGGGTCTTCCTCGCGCCCCAGGTTCATGTAGGAGAACACGCCCATCAGCAGGGCAACGAACATCAGGTACCAGATGAAGGACTGATGCTTGATGGCCCACTCGGATAAATTGAAGCTCCCTTTCGTGGCCGGCGTCATCGTGGGCTGTCCTCGTCGATTTTGACTTTCTGCCCCGGTTTGAGGCTGTTCACACCGGCGCTCACCACCCGCTCGCCGATTTTGATCCCGCTGCCGATCAATGCCGAATCATGGTCCCGGCTGAGCACCGTGACCTCCCGCGGCGCCACGGTCTGCGCCTGCGGGTCGACGATCCAGACCCGGGTCTGGCCGTCCACTTCCTGCAGGGCCGACAGCGGCACCTCGGTGCGCGGGACGATGGCGGAACTGAGGGTCACGCTGATGGCCGTGCCGAGGCGGAACGCTTCGGGGGTTTCGGTCAGGGTCAGGCGCGAGCGCCGGGTACGGGTGGCGCTCTGCGCCTGGGGTTCGATTTCACGCACGATGGCGCTGGTGTTGATGCTCGGGTCCAGCTGCAAGGCGACCTTGAACACCACGTCGGCCGGCAACTGATCCACCAGCGTCGCCGGCAGGTCGATCACCGCTTCCTTGATGTCCGGACGGGCCAGGGTCACCACCTGCTGGCCGGCGCTGACCACCTGGCCGGCCTCGGCATTCCAGGCGGTGACCACGCCGCCGTGATCAGTGCGCAGCTCGCTGTAGGCGAGTTGGTCGCGGGCCTGGCTGACCGCGGCCCTGGCCTGATCCAGGGAGGCGCGGGTGGTCTTCAGGTCGGTCTGGGCGATATCCAGCTGCGCCTGGGCGCCAACGCCACGGTCGAACAATTGCTGCTGGCGCCGGGCGTTGGCCTGGGCATTGATCCATTGCGCCTCGATCCGGGCCAGGTCGCCCTGGGCCGAACGCAACTGGTTCTGCTGGTCGGTGGGGTCGAGGGTGGCGAGCAAGGCGCCCTTGCCCACCTCGGCGCCGACGTCGACATTGCGATTGGCGATACGCCCCGGCACCCGGAAACCGAGGTTGGTTTCATAGCGGGCCTGGATGCTCCCGGCGAACCGCCCGAGGCTTTCCTCGGACTCGGCGCGCACCTCGAACGACAGCACCGGGCGCACCGGCTCGGGCGCGGGTTCTTCCTTGGAGCAGGCACCCAGCGTCAGGCCGGCGCACAACAGCAGGGACAGGCGCTTCATGGCTGGGCTCCTTGGGTGCCGGTCTCGGCAACGATCTCGACGAGCATCCCCGGGTGCAACAACTGGCCACCGGCGATCACCACTTTTTCACCGCCCTTGAGGCCGTCGCTGATGATCACCTTGCCGGTCTGGTAACGCCCCACCGTGACGGTGTGCAGGGTAGCCTTGCCGTCCTCGCCCACCAGCCATACGGCCGGCTCGTTGAGGTTCTTGGTCAGCGCCGCCCAGGGCAGCTCGACACTGGCCTGGCCGGCCGCGTGGGCGCTGGCGCTGACCACCGAGCCCAGGTCCATGCCCGCCGGCAGGCCGTCGAGGGCCACCTTGACCTGCACCGTACCACTCTGCGCCGACACCACCGGGGTGACTTCACGCACCTTGCCGGTGGTCTTGATGTTCGGGTTGTCCAGCAGGCTGACGGTGATCGTGCCTTGCTTCGGCGGGGCCACCAGCAGCGATTCGTAGACGTTGAACACGGCGTCGCGCTCGCCGTCGCGGGCCAGGCTGTAGATCGGCACCGTGGCCTGCACCACCTGGCCGACTTCGGCCTGGCGCGCGGTGATCACCCCCGGAGCATCTGCGATCAATGCGGTGTAGCTCAGTTGCTCGCGGGCGTTGGCCAACTGCGCCTGGGCCGCGCTCAGGGCGCTCTGGCTGCTGCGCAGCGCCGCCTGGGCGGCATCGTATTCGCTCTGGCTGGTGTAGCCCTTGGGCAGGAGTTTCTGCTGGCGGACGAAGGCCGCGCTGGTCTGCTTGACCCGCGCCTGCTCGGCGAACACCGAGGCGGCGGCGGAATCGACATTGGTCTGCAGGTCTTTCGGGTCGAGCCGGGCCAGGACCTGTTTGGCCGTGACCCGGTCGCCGACGTCGACCAGGCGCTGGATGATCTTGCCGCCGACGCGGAACGACAACTCGGTCTGCACCCGCGCCTGCACATCGCCGGTAAGGGTTACCTGCGCCGCGAAATCGCGGGTCTGCACTGGCTGCACCCGCACCCGCGGCCGCTCCTTTTCGGTCGGCTTTTCCGCGCCACAACCGCTCAGTAGAGCAGCCAGCATCAAACCCACTATCCACTTCGATTCGAGACCAGCCATGCAGGCTCCTTGGCGCGATGCCATCGTACAGGTGACGATACGACTGTGAGCTTAGAACAGGGTTCCACTGCTGCACGCGGGCTGCTGCGGAACAAATGCGGAATGGTTGATCGGCTGAGCAACGAGGACGTCGTGACGCGCGGAGTTTCAGGTTCTGCGAACCTGATCGCGAGCAAGCTCGCTCCTACAAGAGCAGTCCGCAGGGGCGATGGCTTAGGGGAAAATCAGGCACACTGCGCCTCCATGCACAAGGAGCCCCGGCATGCTCAAGACCCTGGCAGTGGCCAATTACCGCTCGATCAACAAACTGGTGATTCCGCTGCAGCGGCTGAACCTGATCACCGGCCCCAACGGCAGCGGCAAGTCCAACCTGTACAAGGCCCTGCGCCTGCTGGCGGAAACCGCCCAGGGCGGGGTGGTCAACGCGCTGGCCAGCGAAGGCGGCCTGGAGTCGACCTTCTGGGCCGGGCCGGAACAGATCAGCCGGCGCATGAGCCGTGGCGAGGTGGCGATCCAGGGCGGACCACGCAAAACCGTCAAGCGCCTGCAACTGGGCTTTGCCGGCGAGGACTTCGGTTACTCGATCGGCCTGGGGCTGCCGGACTCCAGCGGCCATTTCATGCTGCCCGGGCACAGCACACCGATTCCCTCGCGCTTCACCCTCGACCCGCGGATCAAGCGCGAGAGCATCTGGAGCGGGCCGGCGTATCGCCCGGCCAGCGTGCTGGTGGATCGCCAGGGGCCGATGGTGCGGGCACGCCAGGGGCGGCAGTGGGAAGTCCTGGCGCAGCACACCTCCAGCGGTGACAGCCTGTTCGACCAGGTCGGCAACCTGCGTTCATCGCCCGAGGTCCTGCATTTGCGCGAGCAGATTCGCGGCTGGCGTTTTTACGATCACTTCCGTACCGACAGCCAGGCCCCCGCGCGCCGGCCACAGCTGGGCACGCGCACGCCGGTGCTGCACCACGACGGCCGCGACCTGGCGGCGGCGTTGCAGACCATCATCGAAGTGGGCGATCAGCAGGCGCTGCGCGAAACCATCAGCGACGCCTTTCCGGGTTCGCGGCTGGAGATCGATGCCGTGCCGGGCGGGCTGTTCGGCGTGCAGTTCTATCAGGACGGCCTGCTGCGGCCGCTGTCGGCGGCGGAACTGTCGGACGGCACCCTGCGTTACCTGCTGCTGGTCGCCGCCCTGCTGACGCCACGGCCACCGACGCTGATGGTGCTCAACGAACCGGAAACCAGCCTGCACCCGGACCTGCTGCCGGCCTTGGCGCGCCTGATCATGCGCGCCTCGCAGCAGTGCCAGGTGTGGGTGGTGTCCCATGCCAGCCGGTTGATCGCGGCGTTGCAGCAACACCCGGAGTGCAACTGCATCGTGCTGGAGAAAAATTTCGGCCAGACCGAAATCGTCGGCCAGGGGATGCTCGATGAACCGGCGTGGTATTGGCCGGATTGAGTAGCCTCAAAAGCATCGCGGGCAAGAACCAGGCGTCCCCCCCTGCTCCTACGGGGTGCAATGCTTGCCGGTATGGTCGCATGCAATCCATGTAGCCGCTGCCGCAGGCTGCGATAGGTCCGAAGGACCTCGGCGACCTTGAAACCGCTGCGACCGTTCTCCGAACGCGGCCCGGGTCGATCGCAGCCTGCGGCAGCGGCTACAGGGGCTCAGGCACAGACTGTCACCCCTGCCACTTGCCGCCTTCGACAATCACGCTTTCAGGCTTGGTGTCGTCGCTCAGTTCCTTGCGCACGTACTGGTCGTAGAGCTTGAGCAGGTACTTGTCCTCGCCCAGCTTGGCCAGTTCGGCGTTGACCCAGTCACGCAGTTCGATATTGCCCTTCTTCACCGCCGGCGCGATCGGCGCCTGCTCCCCCAGGGTCTGCGGCAGTACGCGGTAACCCGGGTTCTGCTTGGACCAGCTGAACAGGATCAGGTTGTCCTGGGCATAAGCATCGCCGCGGCCGTTGGCCAGGGCTTGCAGGGACTCGGAGTTCTTCTCGAACTTGAGCAGTTTCCAGTCCGGGTGGTTCTTGGTCAGCCAGATATCGGCGGTGGTGCCGGTGGTGACGATGGTGGTGCGGGTCGCAAGGTCATCCAGGCTCTTCACTTCGCTGCCATCCGGCACCAGGGCCTGCACCGCGACCTTGAGGTTGGGGTTGGTGAACTCCACCGCTTCCTTGCGCTCCGGGGTGACGGTCATGTTGGCCAGGATCAGGTCGACCTTGTCGCTCTGCAGGAACGGAATGCGGCTGGCCGGCTCCACCGCGACGAACTCCACCTTGTTCTCGTCGCCCAGCAGGTCCTTGGCGAATTGCCGCCCGATATCGGTATCGAAGCCCACATAGCGGCCGGTCTCGTCGACGAAACCGAACGGCGGCTTGTCGGTGAATACGCCGACGATCAGCTTGTCGCGGGCCTTGATCTTGTCCAGGTAGCCGGCCGCCGGGGCAGCGCTGGCGCTGGCCGCGGGCTTGGGCGCTTCGGCGGATTTATCGCAGCCGGCCAGCAGGGCGAGGCCGAACAGCGGGAGTAGCAGTAGCGAAGACTTGGCAGTTTTCATAAGAGCTCCAGTTCCTTTGTAGGTGCTTTTTTTGGCAATGCTTCAACGAAGGAGAATTTCTCCAGGAACTGCTGCGCTCGTGCGGTCCGCGGGTTCGTAAAGAAGATCTCGGGAGGGTGCTGTTCGAGGATGCGCCCGGCATCCATGAACACGATGCGGTCGGCCACCGCGCGGGCGAAGGCCATTTCGTGGGTGACGATCAACAGGGTCATGCCGTCCCGGGCCAGGCCCTGGATCACTTGCAGCACCTCCTTGACCATCTCCGGGTCCAGCGCCGCGGTGACCTCGTCGAACAGCATCACCTGCGGGTTCATGCACAGCGAACGAACGATGGCGATGCGTTGCTGCTGGCCGCCGGAGAGCTGGCGCGGGAAGGCATCGCGCTTGTCCGAAAGGCCCACCCGTTCCAGCAGCGCCTCGGCCTGGGCGCGGGCTTCGCGGCGGTCGCGTTTCTGCACCTTGAGCGGGCCGAGCAGGATGTTGTCGAGCACGCTCATGTGCGGGAACAGGTGGTAGCTCTGGAACACCATGCCGATGTCCTGGCGCACCTGGCGCCAGTCGGTGGCCGGATCCAGTAGCTCTTGGCCGGCGAATCTCAGGTGGCCGCCGTGGGCTTTTTCCAGACCGTTGAGGCAGCGCAGCAAGGTGGACTTGCCGCAGCCGCTAGGGCCGAGAATCACCACCACTTCGCCCTGGGCGACCTTGAGGTCGATGTCCTTGAGCACCTGCTGCTCGCCGAAAAACTTGTTGAAACCCTGGAACTCGATCAGTGCGCTCATGCTTGCGTCCAGCGCCGCTCCAGCACGCGCGAGGCGGCCGACAGCGGGTAGCAGATAAAGAAGAAAAACAGGAACAGGGCGCCGTAGATCAGCACCGATTCGTAGGTGCGCTCGATGATCTGCTGGCCGACCTTGATCACATCCACCACGCCGATCAGCACCGCCAGCGAGCTGGTCTTGATGATCCGCGTGTAGACGTTGATGGTCGGCGGCGTCATGCGTTTCAGCGCCTGGGGCAGCAGCACGTAGCCGTACAGCTGTGGGTCGGACAGGCCGATCGACAGCCCCGCCTCGCGCTGGCCACGGGGCAGCGAATGCAGGGCGCCGCGCACCACCTCGCCGACTTCGCTGGCGCCCCACAATGACAGCACCAGCACCGCGCAGGTGAAGCTGGGAATGCTGATGCCGAAGAAGATCGGGAAACCGAAGAACAGCAGGTACAGCCAGACCAGCACCGGGATCGCCCGGAACAGCTCCAGGTAGATGCGCAGCACGGCGTTCAGCCATTTGCGGTCGAGGGTCCGCAGCACGCCATAGAGCACGCCGCCAACGGTGCTGAAGGCGATGCTCAGCAGGGAGATCGATAACGTCTGCGCGGCGCCCTTGCCCAGTTGCGGCAAGGACACCCAGAGCAGTTCAAGACCCGAACTGGCCATGCTGCAACCTCCTTTCCAGACGGCTGAGCAACAGCGACAGCGGCAAGAACAGCAGCACGCAGATCAGCGTGAGCACGGCGAGCATTTCGTAGGTCTTGTAGTAGAGGGCGATGTAGCTCTTGGTGGTGTAGAGAATCTCCGGCACCGCCACCGCCGAGACCACGGTGGTTTCCTTGAGCAGGAAAATGAAATTGGCGAACAGCGACGGCAGGCTGAGGATCCCGGCCTGCGGCAGGATCACGTAGCGCAGCAGCTGCCAGCGCGACAGGCCGATGGAGCGCCCCGACTCCAGCTGGGCCGTCGGCACCGCTTCGACGCCGGCGCGCAGCACCTCGGTGAGGTAGGCGCCGCCGAGAAAGGTCATGGTGATGATCGCCGCGGCGAACCCGGAAATCTTCAGCCCCAATGCCGGCAGGGCGAAGTAGACGAAGAACAGCTGGATCAGCAGCGGGGTGTTGCGCGCCAGCTCCACGTACAGCCCGATCAGGCGCTGCAGGTAGGGGGTGCGGAACACCAGTATGGTGGCGTTGATCAGGGCTACCAGCAGGGAGGTGGCAATGGCGATCAGGCCGACCTGCAAGGTCACGCCCACGGCCTTGAGGAAGGCCGGCAGCGTACTGAGGATAAAAGCGTAGTCGAGGGTCATGGCAATCCTGGACGCCGCTGGGGTACAGCGGCGGTGGTGCAGTCCATTGGGCGGTGGGTAACCACCCGGCAGGCATCGACTTTAAAGCTATAAAAACAATAATTTAAATACCGTTAAAGCATATTGATATCACTCAAAAAACTAACCTGCGGGGTTTGCCATGCGCGCCTGAGCCGGCTACTTTTCTGACGCCGTAAGGGATCTTTCTGATTCCAAGGAACGGACAAGCGGCCCCCGACTTCAACGGGCCAGACACGTACATGGACGATAAGAACAATGACCGACCTCAATACCCCGCAACCTCTCGATCCGCAGGACATCGTCAAATGGCTGAAGGCGCTGCGCCGGGCCATGAAGCCTTCCTGAGCAAAATCCCTTCATCGTTGATTGCCCGCGATGGCGTCCTTGCCGATACACCGCGGCGCCTGGATCGCGAGCACGCTTGGCTCCTACAGAAGCAAGGTGAAGCCGTACTTGCGGGCAATAAAAAACGCCGACGCTGTAGAAGCCATCGGCGTTTAAACCTTGAAGGGGTTTGTACGACTTAAGCGTAGTCCATCAGAACGCCGGCAGTACCGCGCCGCTGTATTTCTTCTCGATGAATTCTTTCACTTGCGGGCTGGTCAGGGCCTTGGCCAATTTCTGGATGGCGGCGCTGTCCTTGTTGTCCGGGCGGGCCACCAGGAAGTTCACGTAAGGCGAATCGGCACCCTCGATCACCAGCGCGTCCTTGGCCGGGTTCAGGCCGGCTTCCAGGGCGTAGTTGGTGTTGATCATGTCCAGGTCGACCTGGTCCAGCACACGCGGCAGCAGGGCCGACTCCAGTTCCTTGAACTTGAAGTTGTGCGGGTTCTTGGCGATGTCTTTCGGGGTCGCCAGGGCGTTTTTCGGGTCCTTGAGTTCGATCAGGCCGGCCTTCTGCAGCAGGATCAGGGCCCGGCCGCTGTTGCTGCCTTCGTTCGGAATGGCGATGGTCGCGCCGTCTTTCAGCTCGGCCAGGGTTTTGACTTTCTTCGAGTAGCCGCCGAACGGTTCGACGTGCACGCCAACCACGGTCACCAGGTTAGTGCCCTTGCCTTCGTTGAAGCTCTTCAGGTACGGCAGGGTCTGGAAGTAGTTGGCGTCCAGACGCTTCTGATCGACCTGCACGTTCGGCTGCACGTAGTCGGTGAAGACTTTGATTTCCAGGTCCACGCCTTCCTTGGCCAGGGTTGGCTTGATCAGCTCGAGGATCTCGGCGTGCGGCACAGGGGTGGCCGCCACTACCAGTTTCTCGCCAGCCTGGGCCAGACCGGCAGTCAGGGCAGCCGCCAGTGCGGTGAACAACAGAACCTTTTTCATGCAGTGTCCTTATGAGTCGTCAGTGACGACGGCTTTTGTAATGAAGGTGCCAGCGAAGTGCTATCTCTGGCGTGGAGCGGACAATACCGGGATTTTTTATGCCTTAACAATATCTTTTATTCACGTTGATATTCCATTTTGTTCATACACAACCGGACCGCTCTAGCCCGCGTCCGGGGCGCTCCACAAGCCCCAGCCCACATAAATGTAGGAGCGAGCTTGCTCGCGATGACGACAGTCCTGGCACCTTGTGGTGTCTGGTATGGCGCTATCGCGAGCAAGCTCGCTCCTACAGAAATGGGGTAAAGGATCAGACCAGACCATGTTGCTTGAGCAGGTGTTTCAGCGCCTGCAACTCGGCGGCGGAACCGTCCGCGATCAGGCCCTTCAACTGTTGATCCACCAGCTCCAGCCGCGACAGCTGTGGCGGCAGGTTCAGGTGCTCCGGCAGGATCTCCTCGCCACTGCTGACCAGCAGGGCAAAGTGAATCACGTTCTCCAGCTCGCGGGTGTTGCCCGGCCAGCTGTGCTGCTCCAGCACCTGCTGGGCGGCTTCGCTGATCAGCGGCACCGGCAGGTCCAGGCGCTGGCTGTAGATACCGAGGAAGTATTCGGCCAACGACAGGATGTCGCCGACCCGCTCGCGCAGCGCCGGCAGTTCCAGATGGCCCTCGCCGAGGTAGTGATACAGCCGCTCATGGAACTTGCCCGCCGCCACCGCCTGGGCCAGGTCGATGCTGGTGGCCGCCACCAGGCGCACGTCCACCGGGCTCGGCTGATGGGCGCCGACCCGGGTCACCTCATGGTTTTCCAGGGCCGACAACAGCTTGATCTGGATCGGCAACGGCAAGTCGCCGATCTCGTCCAGGTACAGGGTGCCGCCGTTGGCCGAGCCGAACCAGCCGGCGCGGCTGCTGGCCGAGCCGCTGAAGGTGCCGGCGGCGTAGCCGAACAGTTCGGCGTCGGCGTAGGTAGGGCTGATGGCCCCGCAGTTGACCGACACGAACAGGCCGCTGCGGTCACTGGCCCGGTGGATATGCCGGGCCAGCAGCTCCTTGCCGCTGCCGGTTTCACCGCGGATCAACACCGAGATCGCCCGCGGCGCCAGCTGTTCCAGCTCCTGGCGCAACTGCCGCGAACGGGGATCGACGAACACCAGCGCCTTGGCGCGGATGCTCAGCGGGCTTTTTTCAGCATCGGGAAAGGTCAGCAACGGCTGGCCGAAAGACTCATGCAGACTCATGGCAGACTCCCGCCCAAATCCGCTAGCAGGCGGGGGCGTTTAACAAAAAGAAAAAATCAGGCGCGGCGCAGGGAATGCTGTTCCATGCGGTTTTGCAGGCGATAGAGATACGCGAAACCCTGCTCCCAGCGCTGGTGCCCGGACTTGACGTTGATATGCCCGGCACCGGACAGGATCCCCGCCTCGGCGCCCCAGTTGCGGGCCAGCTCCAGGGCACGTGGCGCACTGATAGCGCTGTCGTTGTCGGAGCTGACTATCTGGCTCGGGAACGGCAACAGGTCGTTGGGGATCGGCGCGAAATTGCGCAGCGCCGGCGCGCAGGCCGGACGCTCGACATCCGCCGGCGCCACCAGCAACGCACCGCGCACCTGGCGCAAGGCACTGACCGGCGCATGGGCGGCCCAGTGCGCGACGGTGATGCAGCCCAGACTGTGGGCGATCAGGATCACCGGGGTGCTGTCGGCGGCAATCGCCTCGGCCAGCGCCGCAACCCAGTCTTCGCGCCGCGGCGTCAGCCAGTCGGCCTGCTCCACCCGCGCACTGTTCGGCAGGCTGTTCTGCCAGTGGCTTTGCCAATGATCTTCTGGCGATCCTTGCCAGCCCGGCACAATCAGGTAGCGAATTGATTCGTTGCGCATGGGGAGCTCTCCTGCGTGTCTGTTCCCGATCGAGTATAGGGACGAGAGTTATATTCGTTAAGGAATAAGAAGCTATTTATTAAGATCCATAAAGAATATCAAATATCACCTGTACCGATCCTGTACGAACGCTGGCGTTCAGGCCGGCAAACCGCAGTGCCTGCATCGCGAGCAAGCTCGCTCCTACAGGTTCGTGGCGCCCGCCGGCTTTTGTAGGAGCGAGCTTGCTCGCGATGGCGTCGGTCCAGGCCAGCGCCCCGAGCCAAATCGCAGGCAAAAAAAAGGCCGCACCCTGCCAAGGAGACGGCCTGAAAAGTCGTGGCTTACAACACTGGGTCAGCGGGCGGTGATCACCGAAAGCTTGGTGATACCGGCACGCTCGATGGAGGCCATGGCACGGGCCACTTCGCCGTAGTTGACGCCGTCGTCCGCCTGCAACTGCACGCGAACTTCCGGGTCCTTGGCCTTGGCCGCCTGAAGATTGGTTTCCAAAAGGTCCGGCTGGATCTCGTCCTTGTTGATAAAAAGTTTGCCGGCGCCGTCGATGCTCACCACCAGCGGGTCCTTCTGCTCCACCGGGGCCACGGCCTCGGTCTTGGGCAGGTTGATCGGAATCGCGTTGGTCAACAGTGGCGCGGTGACGATGAACACCACCAGCAGTACCAGCATCACGTCCACCAGCGGCGTGACGTTGATCTCGCTCAGTACCTCATCGCTGTCCTGGGTCGAGAAGGCCATGTCAGGACGCCTCCTTCACTTTCTGCGCGCTGCCCTGGGCCGTGGCCTTGTGCGCGGTCGGGTGGATCAGCACGCGGAACGAACTCTTCTGCGCCAGGCTGTAGAAGTCATGGGCGAAGTCATCGAGGTCGGCGGCGGTCAACTTCAAGCGCCGCAGGAAATAGTTGTAAACCAGCACCGCCGGCACCGCGACGGCGATCCCCACGCCGGTGGCGACCAGCGCCGCGCCGATCGGCCCGGCCACGGTTTCCAGGCTCGCCGAGCCCGCCGCGCTGATGCCTTTCAGGGCTTCCATGATCCCCCACACGGTGCCGAACAGACCGATGAAGGGCGAGGTGCTGCCGATACTGGCGACCACCGCCAGGCCGGTTTCCAGGGAACGCCGCTCACGGACGATCTGCTGGCGCAGGGCGCGCTCCAGGCGGTCCTGATGATTGATGGCCTGGCTCAGGTCCGCCGCGTGCGCTGTGTCGCCGACCTGGATCGCCGCGTAGCCAGCCTGGGCCACACGAGCGGCGGCGCCGGGCTGGGTTTCGCTGAGCTCGGCCGCCGAGTCGAGGCTGGAGGCGGCCCAGAACTGTTTGTGGAACTTGCGATCCTGGGCCTTGAGGCGGGCGAACTGCGCGCCCTTGAGCAGGGCCAGGCCCCAGGTGGCCACGGAAAAGACCACCAGCAGCCAGATCACCGCGCTTTCGATGGATTCGAGTGGAGATGCCAATAACGTCATGTTCTTTTCCCTCTGTATAACCTTGTAGGAGCGAGCGTGCTCGCGATAGCGACCGACCAGGCACAGCACCTGGCGCAGGCTCAATGAATCTTGAAATCGATGGGTACGCTGACCCAGCCGTCCTGGGCGACGTCACCCTGCTTGGCCGGCACGAAGCTCCAGCGCTTGACGGCCGATAACGCCGCGTCGTCGAGTTGCTGGCGACCGCTGCTTTTCTGAATCTGGATCTCGCCGGGCTTGCCGCTGGCCAGTACATGCACCCGCAGCAGCACCGTGCCTTCCCACCCGCGACGCTGGGCCAGCGACGGATATTCCGGCGCCGGGTTTTTCAAGTACGCGGCGTTCGCCGAAGCCGGAGTCACGGGCGCCGGGGCCGGTGGCGCGGGCGGAGCCGGAGCGGCGACAGGCGCGGCCGGTTGTGGCGGCGCGGGCTGTTGCTGGACCGGCTTGGGCTCAGGCTTGGGGACCGGTTTCGGCTTGGGCTGCGGCTTGGGTTTGGGAATCGGCTTGGGCGGTGGCGGCTTGACCGCCAGTTCGTCCTCCACCGGCGGTGGCGGCTCCACCACCGGCTGTACCGGCTGCGGTGGCGGCGGTTCGACCACCGGCGGCGCGGGCCGAGAAAACTCGATGGTCATCGGCGGAATTTCCGGCGGCACGATCGGCAATACCGGGGTCGGCTGCTGGTTGATCCAGTAGATCACCGCACCGTGCAACAGTAGGGCGATCACCCCGAGCGCAATCGCCTCGCGCCGCCGCAGCCCGGCCTTGGGAGCCTTCTGCAAACGCAATTGGCCCAACGGCAAGCGATGCGGCCGGCCGAGATCGACCAGATCGCCGCTCGGTGCCTGACGCCACAGCACCTCATGTGCACTGGCGGCGGTCTGGACATTGCCCATTGATTAACTCCCTACAGTCTTTTGCGAATAACCCGACCCACACCTGCGAACTCCCCTGGAGCAGCGTCGAGGGCTGAATGATTGGCGCCAGACACTTATCTCCGAAAGTAATCTTTGAAGTTATGGATAGATCAAAAACGCATATTTAAACCCGTCATCTCGCGCCAGGCCGCGCGGATCAAGGGCTGCGGGGAAGGAGTCAAAAAGCCATGCTTTTCGAGCATTGAAAATATTCGCCAAAGGCATCGCATCGCCGCGGCAAAACCGCAGCGAAGCGACAGCAGTGGCGAAATAAAGGAGTCCGACCGAGCGTCGATCAAAGGAATCATGGCGCACCCGATAAAGCGGATCTCAAGCGCCCCTGAACAGGGTGTTCAGACGTTCAGTACCTGGCTCTCGCACAGCTCCAGCAACTGGCTTTCCAGGGCCTTGCCGGCCCGGCTCAAGCCGCTGCTGCCGTACAACGCCAGGCGCACGCCCTGGATGTCCGGCAAGCCGCTGGCGGCGTCGAGCACGCGATGCCCGGCGCCCACCACTCGCACCGGCAACAGGCTGATGCCCAGGCCCGCCGCCACCGCCGAGCAGACGCTGGCCAGGCTGGCGCTGGAGTAACCGATGCGCCAGCGCCAGCCACCAACCTCGAGGTGGTGCAACATTTCATGGCGATACAAACCGCCCACCGGGAACGCCACCAACGGCAACGGATCGCGGCCAAAGGCCGGGGTGGTGCGGCTGTCGACCCAGCACAGGGGTTCCGGCCACGACGCCAGGCAGTCGTCGCTGGCGCCCATCTGCTTGACCAGCAACAGGTCGAATTCGCCGCGTCGATAGAGCCGGGTCAATTCCGGGCCCAGCCCGCTGGTGACCTCCAGGCGCACGCCGGGATGGTCCTGGCCGAAGCGCGACAACAACGGCATCAGCCGCTCGGCGGCGAAGTCTTCCGGCACCCCGAGGCGCAACACGCCTTCGCTCTGTTGATGCAGCAAGACATCGCTGGCCTCTTCGTTGAGGGCCAGGATCCGTCGCGCGTAGCCCAGTAGACGCTCGCCCTCGGCGGTGGCCACCACCCGGCGCTGGTCGCGGTCGAGCAACTGGCAGTCCAGGCTCTCCTCCAGCCGCCGCACCTGCTGGCTGACGGTGGACTGGGTGAGGTGCAGGCGTTCGGCGGCACGGGTGAAGTTGGCGCAGTCGACGACGGCGACAAAACTGCGCAGCAGCACAGGATCGAACATGGCGACACCATTCTGAATGCCACTGATTGGCATGGTTATATTTAATTTCAGAATACATCAGGGCCTGAGCATACTCGGCGCTCATTTACCGCACAGGGAACCTGATGCCATGCGTTACCTGTCTTGCAAACACGCGGTCCTGGCAATCTGTCTGTTCGTGGTGGGGGTGGTGATGGCAAAGGATAACCAGCTGCTCGAAGCGGTCCGCGACGGGCAGTTGCCCAAGGTCCAGGCGCTGCTTCGCCAAGGCGTGGACGTCAACGTGCACGGCCTGGACGGCAGCAGCCCGCTGCTGCTGGCCACCGCCGCCAATCAGGTCGAGATCGCCCGGGCGCTGATCGAGGCCGGCGCCGACGTCAACCAGAAGAACCTGATCCACGACAGCCCTTACCTGCTGGCCGGCGCCAGCGGACGCAATGCGATCCTGCAGCTGACCCTGGCCCACGGCGCCGACCTGAAAAGCACCAACCGCTACGGCGGTACCGCGCTGATCCCGGCTTGCGAGCGTGGGCATGTCGACACCGTGCGCCTGCTGATCGAGGCCGGTGTCGACCTCGATCATGTCAATCGCCTGGGCTGGACCTGCCTGATGGAAGCCATTGTGCTGGCCGACGGCGGCCCGGCGCACCAGCAGATAGTCGCCCAATTGATCGCCGCCGGCGCCAACCTGAACCTGCCGGACAACGATGGCCTGAGCCCCCTGCAACAGGCGGAAAAACGCGGCCAGAGCGCCATCGCCAAACTGCTGCGGGACGCCGGCGCGTCCTGATGTGTGCCTTAAGGAGCCCCCATGAAAGACGATCAGGAGTACCTGCAACGCGCCGTCGAACTGGCCCGGCAAAACGTCGCGGCCGGTGGCCGGCCGTTCGGTGCGGTGCTGGTGCGCGACGGCCAGGTGCTGGCCGAGACGGTCAACCAGATCCACCTGACCCAGGACCCCACCGCCCACGCCGAGCTGCTAGCCATCCGGGTCGCCAGCCAACAACTCGGGCCGCGCCTGGATGGCTGTGTGATCTATGCCAGCGGCCAGCCCTGCCCCATGTGTTTGAGCGCCATGTACCTGTGCGGTGTGGCGCGCGCGGTGTTCGCCGCGGACAACGCCAGCGCCGCGTCCTTCGGCCTGTCCACGGCGGCGATCTACGAACAACTGGCCCAGCCCCTGGCGGCCCAGCGCTTGCCGGTGCAGCACGTACCGCAAGCGGCGATGCACGAGATCTACCGCGACTGGCAGGCCCGCCATGCCGCTCGCTGAGTCGCGCCTGCGCCGCCTCGGCGGCTGGGCCCTGCTGATCGCCCTGGGGCTCAATCTGCGGCCGATCATCAGCTCCATCAGCCCGCTGCTGATGGAGATTCGTGGCGCCACCGGCATGAGTTTCCAGAGCAGCGCCTGGCTCACCAGCCTGCCGGTGGTCTGCATGGGCCTGGTGGCCTTGCTCGGGGTGCGCCTGGAAGCCCGCCTGGGAGAGCGGCGCGGCGTCGCCCTCGGCCTGTTGATGATCCTCTGCGCCTGTCTGGCGCGGTTGCTCTGCGACCAGGCCGGCGCCCTGCTCGCCACGGCCCTGCTCGGCGGTGCCGGCGTGGCCTTGATCCAGGCACTGGTGCCGGCGCTGATCAAGCGCCAGTTCCAGCAACGGGTGGCCTTGGCCATGGGCATTTATTCGGCTTCGTTGATGGGCGGCGGCGGCCTCGCGGCGCTGCTCAGCCCGCAGGTCGCCACGCATTTCGCCCATTGGCAGGCCGGGCTCGGCGTGTGGCTGTTGCCGGCGCTGGCGGCGCTGCTGCTGTGGTGGCTGCTGCCTTTCGCCAGGCCGGGGCAGCGCCTCGACGCCCCCTCCATCGGCCTGTGGCGCAACCGTCGGGCCTGGTTGCTGGCGCTGTACTTCGGCCTGGTCAATTGCGGCTACATGAGCATGGTCGCCTGGCTGCCGGCCTATTACCTGCAATTGGGCTGGAGCGCGACCCAGAGCGGTTCGCTGCTGGCATTCATGACCCTCTTCCAGGTCACCGCCGCGCTGTTGATGCCCGCCCTGGCGCAGCGCCAGAGCGACCGCCGGCCATTGCTCGCCATCAGCCTGAGCGCCCAGGCCCTGGGTTTCAGCGGCCTGGTGTTGTGGCCGCTGCAGGCCCCGCAGCTGTGGGTGGCACTGATCGGCTTCGGCCTCGGCGCCTGTTTCGCCCTGAGCCTGATCCTCACCCTCGACCACCGTCGCGATCCCCGGGAAGCCGGACAACTGGCGGCCTTCGTGCAAGGGGTGGGGTTCCTGATCAACGCCGTGTCGCCGTGGATGACCGGCTGGCTGCGGCAGCTCACCGGCAGCTTCATCAGCGCCTGGTGGGTACTGGTCCTGAGCGTGCTGGCCATGCTGATGCTGACCCGGGTATTCAGCCCCTCCAGCTACCGGGAGCCACAGATGGCGACCACGGCACCGCAGCCGGCCTCCGTGACGCCTTAAAGATCAAGGCCCATGGCCACTATGCGCAACTTCTTGCGCACCCCTCTGTGGATAACTCTGTGAACAGTTATCCAAAGCCTCGATAAACCGGGACCTTCAGCCAAGTGCGCAACTTCTTGCACAGCACTGCGCAAGAAGTTGCGCACTTTCAAGCGCTTTCGAGCTGGAAATACCGTCAGCGATGCCAGAAAACACCGGAAGCCCTTGTTCCATAAGGCACTTTCAACTCCTGGCATGCTCCTTGATATCAACTTGGCACCCAACCGGGCGATCCGTCCCACCGGGCACCTTTATTTTTTAGCAAGGAGAGCATCCATGGCTACACCAGCGTATATGTCCATCACCGGCACCAAACAAGGCCTGATCACCGCCGGTGCCTTCACCGCTGACTCCGTTGGCAACACCTACCAGGAAGGCCACGAAGACCAGGTCATGGTTCAGGGCTTCCAGCACGAAGTGATCATCCCGCGTGACCCGCAGTCCGGCCAGCCAACCGGCCAGCGCGTACACAAGCCTGTAGTCATCACCAAGGTTTTCGACAAGGCTTCGCCTCTGCTGCTGGCAGCCCTGACCTCCGGTGAGCGTCTGACCAAGATCGAAATCCAGTGGTACCGCACCTCCGCTGCCGGCACCCAGGAGCACTACTACACCACCACCCTGGAAGACGCGATCATCGTCGACATCAAAGACTACATGCACAACTGCCAGGACCCATCGAACTCGCACTTCACCCACCTGGAAGACGTGCACTTCACCTACCGCAAAATCACCTGGACCCACGAAGTCTCCGGTACTTCCGGTTCCGACGACTGGCGTTCCCCGGTCGCGGGCTAAGTCCGGCCGACCGTTACACCAACATCGGCCAGCTCTGCTGGTCGATGTTGTTTACGCCATAAGGGATTTCTTGCGTTCGTCGGCGCCCGGCCCCGGGGTCGACCCACGCGGCAGTACTGCACGAGGAACAAGGGATGTTCGCGCCGGCCAATCAGACCCACTTCAGCCTGACCGTCGAAGGTTTGGAGAACGACCTCCAGGTATTGTCCTTCACCGGACGGGAAGCCATCAGCCAGCCCTTCGCCTTCGAGGTCGAACTGGTCAGCGCCCAGGCCGCCCTGGACCTGGAAAGCCTGCTGCACAAACCGGCCTTCCTGCAGTTGGCGCAGAACGGCACCGGCATTCACGGGCAGATCTACCGCGTCGCCCAGGGCGATTCCGGCAAACGCCTGACCCGCTACTCGGTGACCATCCGCCCGCACCTGGCCTACCTCGCGCACCGCATCAACCAACGCATCTTCCAGAACCTCACGGTGCCGAAAATCATCGGCCAGGTCCTCGAAGAACACGGCATCCAAAGCAACGCCTACCAGTTCCAGCTGGGTTCGATCTATCCCGAGCGCAACTACTGCGTGCAGTACGACGAATCGGACCTGCATTTCATCCAGCGCCTGTGCGAGGAAGAAGGTATCCACTACCACTTCCAGCACAGCGCCGACAGCCACACCATCGTCTTCGGCGATGACCAGACGGTGTTCCCGAAACTGGCGCCGGTGGCCTACCAGCAAGACTCCGGCATGGTCGCCAACGACCCGGTGATCAAGCGTTTCGACCTGCGCCTGGAAGCCCGCACCAGCCGCACCACGCGCCGCGACTACGACTTCGAGAAGCCGCGCCTGACCCTGGAGAGCGACGCCAAGAGCGAGCTCAAGCCGGACCTCGAGGATTACGACTACCCCGGGCGTTTCGTCGATCGCGAACGCGGCAAGCACCTGGCCAAGCGCGCCCTGGAACGCCACCGCAGCGACTACCGCCTGGCCGAGGGCAAGAGCGATCAGCCGCTGCTGGTCAGCGGGCATTTCCTGGCCCTGAGCGAACACCCGAAAGCGCAATGGAACGACCTCTGGCTGCTGACCGAGATCGTCCACGAAGGCAAGCAGCCGCAGGTGCTGGAAGAGTCGGTGACCAGCGATACCACGGCCCTGAAGGACGACTTCCACCAGGGTTATCGCAACCGCTTCCAGGCCACCCCCTGGGACGTGCCCAACCGGCCGCCGCTGCTGCACCCCAAGCCGCGCATCCTCGGCAGCCAGAGCGCGGTGGTCACCGGGCCCAAGGGCGAAGAGATCCACTGCGACTCGTACGGTCGGGTCAAAGTGCAGTTCCACTGGGACCGCGAAGGCCAGTCGGACGACAAGACCAGCTGCTGGCTGCGCGTGTCCTCAGCCTGGGCCGGCGCCCAGTACGGCGGCATCGCCATCCCGCGGATCGGCATGGAAGTGCTGGTGACCTTCCTTGAGGGCGACCCCGACCAGCCGCTGATCAGCGGCTGCCTGTACCACAAGGAAAACGTCGTCCCTTACGAGTTGCCGGCGAACAAGACCCGCAGCACCTTCAAGACCCTCAGCTCCCCGGGTGGCGGTGGCTACAACGAGCTGCGCATCGAGGACAAGAAGGGCCAGGAACAGATCTTCCTGCATGCCCAGCGCGACTGGGACGAAAACGTCGAGCACGACCAGAAAATCCGCGTCGGCAACGAACGCCACGACACGGTCGAGGCCAACAGCTACAGCGAATTCAAGGCCGAGGAACACCACACCGTGCACGCCGACCGCAAGGTCGAAGCACGCGCCAGCGACCACCTCACCGTCGGCGCCAACCAGCACATCAAGATCGGCACCGGGCAGTTCATCGAAGCCGGCCAGGAGATCCACCTCAATGCCGGGGTGAAGGTCGTCATGGAAGCCGGCAGCGAGCTGACCCTCAAGGGCGGCGGCAGCTTTATCAAGCTCGACGCCGGCGGCGTGACCATCAGCGGCCCGCAGGTCAAGGTCAACTCCGGCGGCGGCCCGGGCAGCGGCTCCGGCGCCGCACCACTGATGCCCGGCGTACTGAAGCAGGCCGACGCCGACAAGGCCGGCGCCCTGCTGACCCCGGCGCAAATCAACACCCTCAAACGCAACGCGCCTTTCTGCGAAGAGTGCGAAAAGTGCAAGGACGGTGCCTGTGCCATCTGATCGCCTGACACCCCAGGCCTGGCTCGCCCACCAGCCCCTGCAAGCCGACGAGCGCCTGTACCTGGTGATCAGCAACGCCAGCGACGCCAACCCGCTCAAGGACTTCTACCAGACCCAGGGCGCCAGCGGCCTGACCGCCCTCTGGAGCGGCACGCCCTACGCCGACTGGCAGCCGGTGATGCCCTACCTCGCCGAACTCAAACCGACCTCCCCCTTCCTCGACTGGATCGCCACCACCGACGCCGACGACTGGGGCTGGCTCGCCGTCTCCACCTGCGAGCCGGGAGTGGTGTTCGAACACCTGCGCAGCCTGACCCAGGTGAAGATGCCGGGCGGTGCCGAGGTGTTTTTTAGGTTTTGGGATGGGCGGCATATTTATCCAATTTTGGAGGGGTTGGGCGAAGACGCCCCGCAAGTCCTGCCGATATTCGACCGCTACCTGATCAATGGCCGGGCGTTGAACGTCGGCCAAGGCGTGGTCAAGCCACCGAAGCCATTTCCCTGGTGGGAAGTGTCGGAAGTGCTGGTCAAGAAGCTCGCCAAGGACGATCCCAGCACGGTGATCGACAACCTGATGCAGTGGCTGAGCGAAGACTGCCCCGAGCTGTATTTCGCCTTTCCTGAAAACAACCTGCGCCACAAAGTCGAACGCTTCGTCCGCCATCAACCGAATACAGAAGGTATGGCAGAACGCCTCGCCGCCCAGCTGACAAAGGAAGTCAACGCATGATTAGCAGCCCACTGGGAACCTTGGTCCTTCGGGTACTGGACGCCAAAAAGCCTGACGTGAACCTGATCCTCAAGGACTTCAATAATTGCCTGACTAACTACAAGGACTGGGCGGACGGTTTCTGGACAGGCAGGGTCATGGACGTCGACCAGAAGTTCAAGGTCGGCAACGAAGTCAGCGTCAAAAAGCGCAGGACCAGCACGGGTGACGTCGAGACCTTTGCTGTGTGTCCAAAGGACGGCAAGTTCACCCTGATCCATGCGTTCGAAACCGCACGCTACGTGCCCATCGGCAATACTCCGGTCCGCCTTGAACAGGTCGAAAAGGCAATGATCGGGTACTCCGTGGTGGGAGCCCCGATCAATAGAAAGATCGGTCCTAGCGGCATCGAAACCATCGACAACTGCACCCCGGGGAAGCTCTATCGCATCACCTTTTTTCCGGACGTCTCGGAAAGCGATGTCAAAGCCCTCTATGGCTCTTACAAAGGCGTGATCACCCACCTCGATGGCTGGCTGAAAAGCGAGTGGACGAGCAAGTTCCAACCACAATGGAGCACTTACTCCGAGGCCGACCGCTCAGGTCGCGCAAGGATTCTGCTGCAAGAGGCGCTCGACAGCTTCGAGCAAGCGCTGCTCAATTTGTGGGACGACTTGAAAGACCTTATGGCGCTTTTGGCCGATCCGATAGGCAAGGCCAAACAGCTTGGCGATTACTTGTCGGACCTCGAAATCGACAAGCTCTACGCTACCTCCAAGGACGCCATCGCCTCTGCCTTGTTGATACTCAACGACGAACCGCTGATGTTCATCTACGTCTCGGCGATTGTCGCCTGGGTCGGCATGTTGCCGCCGCAAGTGATCGTCAGCGTAATTTCGAGCATCGGCGCGGAGTTTCTGATCAACGTGGTCATTGGCATCTGCCTTACCGGCGGTGCCGGCCTTGCCGTGCGCCTGGGCACCAAGGCCTTGAGCAAAATGAAGCCTGGGGGAGCCCTCAAATACCTTGAGGGTTTGGCCGAGCAGTTGATGACGGCTAGCACCAAACATAGCCTTCCGGCCCATACGGAGCTGTCCAAGCCTGTGATGCTCCAGGCCAAGAACGTTCCACTGGATGCGAGCAAAAAAGCCCCTATCCTCATCGACGCAGGCGGTGGCCCCAAGCCTCTGCCTAAGCCTCTGCCCAAGACCGCCGATACACCCACGCTGATGGAGCAGAACGCCTCGGTGTTTGCCCGGAAGAAAACGGAGCCGCAAAGCCTGCTGGTCAAACAAGAACCTGTTAATGACGTACCCAAGCAATCCAAGAACCCGGCGAATCAACCGGCGCAGTGCACAAAGAACACCCGCTGCGAAGGCGACCCCATCTCGATGGTCACCGGCGAGGAACTACTGACCCTCACTGACGGTGAACTCGACGGCCTGCTGCCCCTGGAATGGACACGGCTGTATCGCACCAGCGCAGTGGAAATCGACAACCGCCTGGGCTTCGGCTGGAGCCACTCGCTGTCCCATCGCTTGCAAATCAACGACGAAAGCGTGCTATGGACTGACAACGAAAACCGCCAAACCCAGTTTCCACTGCCGACCGAACAGTGTCCGGCCATTACCAATAGCTTGGCCGAGGCCGCCATCTATCTGGGGGATGCCCCAGGCGAACTGATCCTGACTCAGGCCGGGCAGGGCGCACGCTTTTATCACTTCCGCGCCGGGCGCCTGACTACCATCAGCGATGCCTACGACAACCAGTTGCACATCAGCTACGACCTGGTCGATCGCATCCAGCGCATCGACAATGGCGCCGGGCGCTCCCTGTTTTTGCGTTACGACGATCGGCATATCGTTGCCGTGGATTACCAGCAACGACGTCCCGACTACAACGAACAAGGTGAGCGCCAGGAGCCGTGGCTGACGGTCAAAACCCTGGTCAGCTACCAGTACAACGCACGCAACCAGTTGATCAGCGCCACCAATGCGGTCGGTGAAGTCGAACGCTATCGCTATGACGAGCAGCACGTCATTCAGGAACGGCAACTGGCCGGTGGCGCGAGCTTTCAGTGGGAGTGGGAACGCGAAGGCAAGGTGGTCCGCTGTATCCGTCAGTGGTCCAACATCGCACAAATCGATGCGCGTTATGTATGGGACGACGAAGGCACGGTGACTGTCGTCAACTCCGATGGCAGTGAGCAGGTTTACGTACACGACGAGAATGCCCGACTGGTCAGCCAGACCACCCCTGACGGTGCAGAAACGCAAAAAGCCTACGATGAAAAAGGCCGGCTGATCGCCGAGAAAGACCCGCTTGGCGCGGTCACCGAATATCAATACAACGAAGCCGGGCGCCTGGTCGCAATCATCCCACCCGAAGATGAACCGACCACCTACCAGCACCACAACGGTTTCGTACGAGTAGTCCGTCGAGGCAAGGCCACCTGGAAATACCAGCGCAACCTCCAGGGCGACATCACCCAACAGACCGACCCCGACGGCAACGAAACCCACTACAGCTATGACCGCCAAGGCCGCCTGCTGGAAATCACCCACCCCGATGGCAGCCGTCATCACCTGGGCTGGAACGGTCTCGGCCAACTGTTGGAAGAACGCCTGCCCGACGGCGGCCAACGCAAATACCGCTATGACGCCTTGGGCCGGCAGATCACCCGCCAGGACGAAAGCAGCGCCATCACCCAGTACCAATGGGACGCCGCCAACCGCCTGGTGCAGATCACCCTGCCCGGCGGCGCGACCCGTGCCTTCAGCTACAACGCCTACGGCAAAGTCACCGCCGAGCGCGACGAGCTGGGCCGCATCACCCGCTACGAATACGCCGACAACCTGCACCTGGTCAGCCGCCGCATCAATCCGGACGGCAGCCAGCTGCGCTATCGCTACGACAACGCGCGCCTGCTGCTCACCGATATCGAAAACGAACGCGGCGAGCAGTACCACCTGGATTACTACCCCAACGGCCTGATCCAGCAGGAAACCGGCTTCGACGGCCGCAGCACCGCCTACGCCTACGACCTCAACGGCAACCTGCTGAAGAAAACCGAATTCGGCGACGACGGCAGCGAGCTGGTCACCGAGTACCAGCGCGATGCCGCTGGCCGTTTGCTGGTGAAAACCCTGGCCGATGGCGAAAAAATCCACTACAGCTACGACGCCCTCGGGCGCCTGGTGAATGTCGACGACGGCCACTGGCCGCTGGCCTACGAATACGACCTGCAAGACCGCCTGATCACCGAACACCAAGGCTGGGGCACCCTGCGCTACGAGTACGACAAACTCGGCCAACTCAGCCATTGCCGCCTGCCCGATGGCAGCAAGCTCGACTATCGTCATGCCCCAGGTGGGCAACTGAGCAGCATCGACCTCAACGGCTCGCGCCTGACCAGCCACCAGTTCAACGCCGGCCGCGAACAGCAGCGCCAACAGGGCCTGCTGCTCAGCCAGTACCAGTACGACGAGCAAGGCCGCCTGCAGGCACACAGCGTTAGCCAGCAACGACAGGGCCAGCACCAAAACCTATACCGCCGTGCCTATGCCTACGACGCCAACGGCAACCTTGCCGGCATCGACGACAGCCGCAAGGGCAACCTGCGTTATCACTATGACCCGCTGGATCGGCTGATCAATGTGCGTGGTGCGACACCTGAGAGCTTTGCCCACGACCCGGCCGGTAACCTGCTGGGCCAGGGCGACCAGCCAGCGGCCAACCTGGCCAACGTCAAAGGCAACCGCCTGCTGATGCAAGGCGACCGCCATTACGACTACGACGCCTTCGGCAACCTCAGCCGCGAACGCCGCGGCGCGGGCCAGAAGCTGGTCACCGAATACCAGTACGACTGCCAGCACCGGCTGATCGGAGTGAGCCTGCCGGGCGGCAGCACCGCCACTTACAAGTACGACGCTTTTGGCCGTCGCATCGCCAAGACTGTCGACGGCTGCACCACCGAATTCCTCTGGCAAGGCGAACGCCTGATCGCTGAGAGTGGCGAGAATCGCTATCGCACTTATCTCTACGAACCCGGCACCTTCCGCCCACTGGCCATGCTCGATGGCGAAGGTCCGGCCCAGGCCACACCGTTCTACTACCAACTCGACCACCTCGGTACGCCGCAGGAACTGACCGCCTACAGCGGCGAAATCATGTGGTCGGCGAAGTACCGGGCGTATGGCAATCTGGCGGCGCTGGACGTTTCCGAAATCGATAACCCGCTGCGTTTCCAGGGGCAATATTTCGATGCGGAAACCGGGCTGCACTACAACCGTCATCGCTACTACAATCCGAGCTCTGGACGGTTTTTGACGCCGGACCCGATCAAGCTGGCGGGGGGGTTGAACAACTACCAGTACGTGCCTAACCCTACGGGGTGGGTGGACCCGTTAGGGTTGAGCGGCTGCCTAGGACAGGGCGGTGGCCCGGAAGATCCTGCAGCTAAGGCAGCAGCGAATGAGGGGACTCCAAAAGCTCCTGCTCCTCAAATGACAGCGGAACAGCGGCGAGCAAGAATTGACGAACTGGCTGAGGCAAATGCCCATAAAGAACTATTAAAGCTGGAGGCCTCTTCCGGTGGGCACTTTGTAGAAAAACATGGTGCACAAACCACTTTACAGTCTCAATATGAAAGGGCCAGTACTGGTAGAAACCCAACAACAGGTGTTGTAGAAACATACAAAAGTAAGAAAAAAGCCGGCCAACCTATGATCCCTAGCGCCGCAACTCGTTACACCAGCCATAGAGATCAGCTAAATGCAATTAATCGAGCCATGCAAATTTTCAAAAACACGGGAGATATAACAAAGTCCAACGCCCCTATAGACATGGGTAAAAAAATCGGCGAGGGATATAAAAAAGGTACACTTAAGTATGGAGAGCAAACCAAAGCAGTGACCATTCTAGACTCAAACGGAATCCCAAAAACCTCTTACCCGGATTACTAAAATGAATAAAAAACCTGACCTCAATATATTTCGCAGCCTGCTTTTTGTTTTCGACATAGAAAACCCGGACAACGACTCCGAGATCAGGCAAGACCTAATAGCTTCAAAAAATGTAAATAGCACCCAAGAGCTTACAGAGCTTTTCGACACGATGCTAAAATCAGAGTTTCTTGCATATATTCCAGAAGCGCGCGAACGCTGCATAAAAACATTAGAATACTTTTTAAGCACTAATGACAGCTTCGACTCTCTATTTGAAAAGATAACTACCCACTTCGATGACGACGTCGAAGACCAGCGCCAATTCATGCAAACACTTTATCACTGTTTAAAACGCTACAATACTGAAGCTTAGCGCAGAGCTTAGAGGGTGGTCTGGGATAAGACTATTGTGTTCAAGTCAGCAGGCTGGAGTATCAACTATATTCCGCTAAATATCGAAGCCTTGACTTCGGAGAAGACTCGAACTTTGAAACAGTCCCACATGAGACAACAATAGACTTCGGCAGGCTACCTCAAACCCAAACCTCTCTAGAAAGCTCGAAGTCTTTTATAGAATAATGCAAAACTGATTAAATTCAGCAAGACCTTGCAAATATCGAAAAACTAAAAAAGCTAAATCACCCCAATTTTAAAACCTACATCATACATTTAAAAGACATGTTAAAAGATGAAAGCTCCGGCTAACACTATTAGGCAATATATTTTTTATGAGTAAGCCGTATCACGCTATTTCTCCTGAAGTATTCCTACAATAGGCAAAGAATTTTCCTACAGCCAACATCGACTTCCATTAACTTGCGCCAAGGCATCCGTCTAGATAGCATCTTTAAGTCGCTGCGAAATCAGCGATCGGATGTGGAAGTCCACTCTATAGTTAAAGTTGCTAAAGCGCCAAAAAACACATGTAGGTATTTTCTTATTCCTATATTATTGTATTGCGGCCGCTGTGCGTGGGACACTTTCGAGTGCGCCGGGTTCCTTTAGCCCCGGTCTTCCACACCCGCGTACAGCTCCCACCACTCATGTGGAAGTGAGAAGGCAGCTCATCGAATTGCTAAAGGAGCTTCATCATGAATCGATACATACCCATCACCAGTATCGACAACAACTTTCCCTCGCTACTCATTAACACTCAGGCACCTGTAGACGTGCTCCATGACAGTGCGGCATACCGCATTCGATGCGTCACCCAGCTACTTGAAACGATTTCTCTAACTGAAAACATCAACAGCGATCAGTTACTGCTACAAGACTTGTCGCGAGTGATCGTCATCCCACTCCGCGACGGATGTGACTTGATGGATGTCATCGGCCGTAAATTGCAGGATCAGGTTCTGAACGCTTAAATCCGTTCTTTAAAAAATCAGCAATATCCTGTCAGCGTAGAGTGACGACCTGCGCTGATTTCAGACGGCAGCCGACGCCCTCGGCCGGTACATCACCCGCCAAGACGAAAGCGGCGCCATCACCCACTACCAGTGGGGCACCGCCAACCTGCACCTGGTCAGCCGCCATATCAACCCGGACGGCAGCCAGTTGCGTTATCGCTACGACAACGCGCGCATGCTGCTCACCGATATCGAAGAGGAATTTTGATATGCCAAAGATAAGTATCTCCTGCAGCATCCCTGTGAGGGATATAGAAGTAACAAAATTCCTACACAAAACACTTGGATGGGCTCTTGGCAGCGCATCCAATATGCTAGCAATGGGAGAAAAAGGAGTTTTTTATACATGCCAACTTTATCTAAATGACCACATGACGCATGATAAAAAAATAAGGGAAATAATAAGCTTTTTTCAAAGAAAAAATATCCCATTAACGATAATTGAAATCGCTGACGATAAAGACTGGGGATCAGTAGACCCCGACAACTTGAATAAAATAAAGATAAATGAAGCACAAATGCTAAATGAATTAAACAGCTCAGACCATTATGATGATTAATAAAAATTAAATTTGAGAACCGCAACTCTTGCAACCATACCATGTAGCAACTGAACACCAGATAAATGATCACGCACTCATCATAAGTACCGACCCACAGTACCGAAACTATTATCTCTGAACCCAATCGAGCTGACGGAGCAGGGTTTAAAAACTATTAGTACACACTCCCGGCGGGTGGGAATCTTCTATAGAAGCGTGCAAAACTGATGATACTCAACAAAGTTTCGCATTACTCCGTCCCTAATCCAACAAGGCGATGATACGTGGACCATAGAGAAATTACTTTAGGAAAAGATGGGTTACTGCGTTCAGTAGAGATTGCATATGACATGGAAAATCCATCTATACAAATAAATCTAGAAAACTCAGAGCATGTATTCTACGGAGACAATTTATTTTCTTGCTTTATTAAGCTAAGGCAGAACTTCCCAGAAATAAAATTTTTTTGTAAAGGAGCCAAAAAAAATGTTTATCCTTCCAGAGCCTCTTCGCAAATGTCAGCAGGTTTGATGGCTTATGAGCTACAGCAAGGAAAGCAAGCTCTTAGAGTAAACATTGTAAATATTTTTGATTATGAGGATCAGAATCTCACCAACGATCCCAGTGTACAATTGGATTTTTTCAAATCTTGGATGGCGTCATTAAAATAAAAACATCGAAACACAGTTAAAAATTAAGCCGCCCAATGAAGAAGACTTGAAAAACGCCTTCGAAAAACTCTTACCTTGTGTTTACTATAGAAATCTCCTACAGATCATATCGACTTCCGCCAACTTGTACAGACCCTCTCACATGGCTAAAATTTTTACTGTCGCTGCAAAATCAGTGACAAGGGTGTAGAAACCTTTTTAAAATCCAAGTAAAAGACCAAATACGACCTATAGAGATGATGGAAGAAACGCAGGCGCACTCCAGTCGGTAATTAATTTAATGGACTTTAAGATGAGTACTCTTCTAAGAGCTGACGCCGTATATAGAATATGCAATAGAGCTTTAGACTCTCTCGATCATGATGCGCGCGAATCATATATTCTGAATTGGTGGAAAATCGATGACAGTGATTTTGAGTTTTCTCTACTATCAAAAGAAATGCAAAACTTGCTGTTATTGAATGATGATCCTCCGAGCGACGCTCAGAATCAAATATACGATGAGCTGATTATGATTGCTCTATCTTCAGCCTACAAAGGCGTGACAAATACATACTTGTCAGAGGCCATGACAAAAATGGGACTGGGAAATTATGAAATACATGGAGATATTGAAAAATTAGAAGTCTGCCCTTGCTGTGACTATCGAACTCTCTCATCAAGGGCACACTATGACATTTGCGGGCTATGCAACTGGGAAGATGATGGCACAATAGCGCAAGAAATCTATAGTGGCCCCAACCATATGACCCTCAGAGAAGGCAAAGAGAAATTCAGGGCGCAAATGGATCAATTACCATTGAACAAATGGACCATATCCTAATAAAATATTGAATACCTACTGCCAAAATCTTATGACACTCCTAAGTTTGGTAAAAAATGAAAACCTTCCTTGAAATTGAAAGCATACAAAACTGCCCTTTCCCCAAAAGTTTTGTAGACTTCATAAACAAAGATCCAAAAGCCGACCTTGAGCCTTGGTGGCTCTTAGCCTACAAGGAAGGAAAAATAAATAGTTGGCATAAAACTCTGAAACAACTATATCCAAAAAGAGCACTAATACCTTTTGCAAAGTTCAGTGCCAATGATGATATAGCCTGCTTCGACGGCGAAGATCTATCTGAAAATCCAAAAGTACTAATTATTCATGCCTACGCCTCAGAGGGCTGGGAGCACCATAGCACTTTCACAGACTTTAATTCTTGGCTAAGCGAAGCGCTCAAAACAAGAGACAAATGGAATGAAAATGAATAGCTCACACTCGAAACATAAAGCAACACCTCACTCTAGTTGATGAGAGACTGGTCCATACATAATTACCTAGACATCTCAACAACTCAACTCCACCCGGAGCAGAACTATGATTTTCATATCAAACAACAAAGAGGTTAGCTTCGACGCAATTGATTATAGAGAACTAGGATTCGGAGAAAAGCTAAAAGTAAAATCACAACACTTCGAATTCACTATTGAACTCAACGAATTAAGCAATGACTTTGTAGATAAAGCCGACTCTTTCATTGAGGAATGCAAAGCTGATGGTCTATCTCAAGGATATATGGACATACCAGAGCTAGGAAGCTTGGGCTACCCAAGCTTTGCAGAGCTTTTCAGGACCAACAAAGAAGTAGCGGCTTCGCTTATTCAAGACTTTTTATACGCCAATCTTTTTGAAGAGTTATTCAGCCGCAAGAAAAAATACGAGCTTGTGATAAACAACATTTACACCACAACGATCTCAGGCAATAAAATCACAATCAATGGTGAAGTTTTCATAACCCCACCAATCCCCATACAAGAATGAGCACATGGTCAAATTTTCATAAGCTTAATAACGCAATCCCCTCCCAAGGCCCATCACGCGCAGCGACAAAAAACCACAACCACCTCCTCCCATAAACCCGTCATGCTTCTCCCCCTGTCGTCGCGCACTACAGGCACAGCTACCTGCCGAAATCCTATCGAAGCCGTTCCACGCACCCCGCTTCCATTTGTTTATTCCCGCGCTCATCCGTCTAATCCCTATCCCATCCACCGCAACACAACGAAGCCCTCATGACTCGATACATGCTTTACCCGCTATTCCTGTTTTCCCTTCTGCTCACCGGCTGCGCCACCAAGTTCGACGTCGCGCTCAATGGCACGCCGGATCCGGACTATCAATTTGATCGGCAAGCGCTGGTGCTGGTGACGGCCACGACGGGGAATGACGAGAATTCGCTGAATGCCCGTTATTACCTGCGCGATATGGTCAATGCGTTGAAGGACCAGGGGTTCCGCGAGGTGTTTACCGAGGCGTCGCTGCCCAAGAAGCATGCGCCGATCAAGATGACGGTCAGCCTCGATATCCATAGCAAGCAAGTCACTTACCGCTACACCGCCACCGACTACGGCCAGGTACAGAACAGCACTTCCACGGTGTGCAAGGATGGCAAGAAAAAGAAGGAAAAGCTGGTCTGCACCAGCACGCCCAATACGTCTTATGGTCCGGTAGGCACCTCGGAACGCACCGGCTACACCACCCTTTCGACCTTTACCGCGACGGCCCGGGACGAAACCACTCGGCGTGCGGTGTATCTGCTGCGGGTGTCCTCTTATAACGAGGATTGCCAGAACGGCAAGGTCGAGGCCTTCCTGGTGGAACAAGGCCTGCAGAACCTGGATTTCCGCGACCGCGTACAGCGCAATTACACGGTCACCATGCCTGAAAATTACAGCTGCAAATAAGCCTGCAGAGACCTCGCGATGCGCCGTCTGAACCGGCGCTATCGCGAGCGAGCCTTTACAGGTAACCCCGAGCCGCGCAGCAGCCGGATCAACGGCTGGCATTAGTCGGTTGCAAAGCCGCCGTTGGTGCAATCACCGCCGCTTCCGAACGCGGCGTGCCTTGTGGCACCCAGTCATAGCTCACCGGCAATGCGCGGTACACCCAGTTGCTGATGGCGTCGCTGCCCGGAGCCTTGCCGAGGAACGGGCTGACGTATTCCCAGACGTTTTCGCCGCTTGCCGTGACCTGGAAGAAGCGGCCGTTCATGCCTTCATCGATCAGGGTATTGCCGTTGGGCAGGCGTCGGGCGCTGCTGATGAACGAGCTGTAGAAGGCCCAGCCCGGCTGCCTGGAACTGGCGGCGCTGTACTGCCAGACGATCTGTTGGGTCACGGGGTCGATCTCCAGCACCCGCGAGCCGGAAATCAGCCCCAATGGCACCGAGGGGTAGCCGGCCGTGCCCTGATTGTCGAACACCAGCAGGTTGCCCGCGCCCGGCAGGCCGGCGGGGATGATGTGGGCGTCGTGCTGGCCGACGAACTGGTCCACCGGGCGCGGCAAGGTCGCCGGCGCTCGCGGGTTGAGGGTCGGCAGGTTGGGGCCGAGGCGCCAGACCACCTTGCCGCTCTGCTTGTCGATGATGGCGATGAAGTTGGCGTTGCGGGAGTCGAACAGCAGGTTGCCCGGGGCGAAGCGTTTGTCGCCGGCGTCGAACCACTTGTTCGGGCCGACCACGCTGAGGTTGTTGATGTGCAGGTAGTCCGGGTCCTTGGTGGCCCGCACCAGCTTCAACTGCTCCGGGGTGAAGCCGAATTCCTCGAGGTGTTCGGAGGCCAGCCACTGCCATTTCACTTCGCCCTTGGGGCTGACTTCGTAGATCACGTCATCGATCACTTGCGGCACCTTGAAGCCCGCCACCGCATGCACCTTGTTGGCCAGCACCAGGGTGTTGCCATTGCTCAGGCGGCGCTGGTCATGATGCTGCTGGGCCGCGCCGCCAGGTGCCTGGTCGCCCCATTGCCAGACCACCTTGCCGTCCCAGTCCAGCTCGCCGACGCTCTGGTTGCCCAGGCCATTGCCGGCCGAGCCGAGCTTGCCGGGGTCCTTTTCGCTCAGTTGCAACAGCACCCGGCCACGCGCGCCGCCCACCAGCTGCGGGTCGATGATCGCCGAAGGAAAGCCGGCCTGGGGCCAGGTTTTCACCTCGTTGCCATTCATGTCGATCAGGTGGGTTTTCTTGTCCGCGCCACTGAAGATCACGTACTGATTGAAGGCCTTGGCCGGGTCGTAACGGGTCACGCCGGTGGGGTAGACGCTGGGGGCGGCGAAGGCCCCGGCACTGAATGACAGCAGCAGGGGCAACACGGGCTTGAGGTTCAACATGGTGGAACTCCTGTTCAGGTCGAACCGCGCCGCGGAACCCGGCGCGGGTTGCAAATGAGGGTGTTCAGAAGTCGTAGCGGCCGGTCACGCCAAGGGTCCGCGGCGTGCCGAGCAAACCTTCGTAGCCGCCATTCCCCCCCGACCACAGCGTGGTGTAGTAGGTCTTGTCGAAGGCGTTTTTCAGCCACAGCGACACGTCCCACTGTCCCTGCTCATAGTTGCCACGTAGCCCGGTGGAGAGGTTGACCACCGCGTAGCTGGGGATCTGGCCGTAGTCGGAATCCTCGACGGTGCCGACGGCCTTGGAGCGGAAGGCGTAGCTGCCGGTGACGTAGGGTTCGAGGCCGTTGTCCAGGTTCCATTGGTATTCGCCGTTGGCGTTGCCGATCCATTTCGAGGCGCCGACCACCTGGTGGCCGCTGAGGTCGCAGGAGGCCGGGGCGCCCGGGCGCAGGCTGACTTCAGGCGGGCACGGCGCATCCTTGTAGGACAGGTAGCGCACGTCGTTGTAGGAGCCGTTGAGGTTGAGGGTCAGGCCACGGATGGGGATCAGCGTGCTTTCGATTTCCACGCCCCGTGAGCGCACCGAGCCGGCGTTGGTCAGGTACTGCACACGGTTGTTGGCGTCGTAGGCATTGGTCTGGTAGCCGTTGACCTGGGTCCAGAACAGGTTGGCGTTGAGTTGCAGGCGCTTGTCCCACAGGGTGCTCTTGAAGCCCAGTTCGGCGTTGTTGGCGCGCTCGGTGCCGATCAGCAGCGAGTCGGCGCCAGCGGTGGGCGCCGAGCCGACCGCGAGGTTGACTCCGCCGGACTTCTCGCCGTGGGACAGGGTGGCGTAGCCCAGCAGGTCGTCGGTGAAGCGGTAGCTGAGGTTGAGCAGGCCCGAGGGGCTGGTGCTGTACTGGTTGAGGTCGCCGGAGTCGTAGGCCCTGGCCCGTCCGCGCCGCGCGGTGGCCGCGGCACCGGTCACCGCGGCGCCCCCCACTGGCGCGTTGCGGGTCACCCAGGCGCTTTTCTCTTCATAGGTGCCGCGCAGGCCGGCAGTGAAATCCAGGCGCTCGGTGAGGTGCCAGGTGCCCTGGGCGAACAGCGCGAAACTGTCGGTACGGATATGCCCGTTGCCGATGCTGGTAACGTTGTTCAGGGCGCCGGTGGGCGTGCCGTTCCAGATGTCCGCCTTGGGTCCGTAATAGCTGAAAGACTTGTTATCGAGGTCGGAGCCGAAGTAGTAGGCGCCGAGCACGTAGTCGAAGAAGCCGCCCGTGGGCGAGGCCAGGCGGAACTCCTGGGACCACTGTTTATCCTCCACCGAGACCCCGGCGTTATAGCTGGCCGGCACGTTGAGCCCATCGTCGTTGCGCGGGGTGAAGTCCCACCAGCGGTAGGAGCTGACCGAAGTCAGGGTGAAGTCGCTGGGCAGGGTCCAGTTGGCCTCCAGGGAGGTGCCGCCCTGGAACACCGTGACGTGCTGATCGTTGTCCAGGTTGACCTTGCGGTGCGTGCCGTCGACCAGGGTGGCACCGGCCGCGGCAGCCCGCGACTGGTACTGGTTGACGCCATTGATGGTCGGCCCGGTGCTGTACAGCACCCGGGTGCCGGCGCTGGAGTCCTCTTCGTTGTAGTCGCCGATCCAGCGCAGGTTGAAGTTCTCGTTGGGCTTGAACAGCAGCTGGCCACGGAAGCCCTGCCGCGAGCCGCCGTTGAGGTCATGGCCGTCGTGTTCGTTCTTGATATCGCCGTCGCTGCGGGTGCGATAGGCCGAGAAACGCCCGGCCAGCTCGTCGTTCAGCGGCCCGGATATCGTGCCCTTGGTCTGGAAGTAGCCGTCCTCTCCCACCGAGGTCTCGATGCTGCGCTCGGGAGTGAAGCTCGGCGCGCGGGTGCTGATGTTGATCACCCCGGCGGTGGTGTTCTTGCCAAACAGCGTGCCCTGGGGACCGCGCAGCACTTCCAGCTGCTCGATGTCCATCAGGTCGAACACCGCCATGCCCGGCCGCCCCAGGTAGACGTTGTCGATGTACAGCCCGACGCTGCCTTCCAGGCCGTCGCTGGCCGGGTTGTTGCCCAGGCCGCGGATCGACACGCTGGACTGGCGCGCGTGCATGTAGGCTACGTTGACGCTCGGCACCAGCTGCTGCAGATCCTGGATGCGATAGACCCGCTGGCTCTCCAGGGCCTGGCCACCGATCACGCTCATCGGCGTCGGCACGTCCTGGGCGCTCTCCTCGCGGCGCCGCGCGGTCACGGTCACGGTTTCCAGCTGGCCGCTGGCGGCGGGCCGGGCAGCATCGGCCGGAGCTTCGGCGGGCGTTTCGGCTTGCGCGGCATAGCCGTGGGACCAGCCGGCGCTACCGGCCAGCAGCAGGGCCAGCGGCAGGCGCTTGAGCCGTCGGGGCGAAGTGGGGGAGACAAGGTTCAACGGACTCATAGGCGGCTCCTGGGCAAAAAACAGACTGACCCGTATATTCTTTTAAGTTATTTATTTATGTTTTTAATAAGATTTACGGAATAAGAGATTGCCTTTATAAAGAGTCGACCTAATGCATAGCCAATGCATTTCCCCGATATTTTCAATGTGAAAAATGCATATCGATCTGCGCCAGCTCCGTCACTTCATCGCCCTCGCCGAACAGCGCAGCTTTGTCGCGGCCGCCTTGGCGGTGAACCTGTCGCAATCGGCCTTCAGCCGCAGCATCCAGGCCCTGGAGCACAGCGTCGGTTGTCAGCTGGTGGATCGCGGGCGCAAGGACCTGGCACCGACCAAACAGGGGCTGGTGCTGCTCGAACATGCGCGGCGGCTGGTCAGCGGCGCGCAGCAACTGGCCAATGAGATCAGCCAGTTCAACGGCCTGGAGGCCGGCGAACTGCGCTTCGGTTGCGGGCCGGCGCCGGCGGCGGGCTTGATCCCCCGGGCCATCGGCAGCTTTATCGGGCGCTACCCCAAGGCGCGGGTGCAGTTCCAGGTGGATGACTGGCAAACCCTGAGCAAACGCCTGCTCAGCGAAGAGTTCGAATTTTTCGTCGCCGACACCCGGCAGTTCGAAGCCAACCCGGATTACCTGACCCAGCGCCTGCGCCCGCGCAAATGGCATTTCTGCTGCCGCGCCGGGCACCCGCTGGCCGAGCAGGAAAGCGTCACCGCCGCCGAGTTGATGAGTTACCCGCTGGCCGCGACCATCCGCCCGCCGAACCTGCGCAAGGTGGTGGTCGATCTCAGCGGCCGGCCGGATTTCGTCCCGAATGTGGAATGCGAGAACAGCTACAGCCTGCTCGGCGTGGTGATGCGCTCGGACGCGATCGGCATCATCGGCGCCTACAGCGATGCGCTGCACAATGCCCGGGGCGAGCTGGTGTGCCTGAAGGTCGAAGGCCTGGCCGACGACCTGGAGGAGCTGTACACCCGCTACGGCATCGTCAGCCGCGCAGGCTATCGGCTGTCGCCGCTGGCCGAGGCGATGATCGAGGAGATCAAGCGCACTGACGCGCTGGATGAGGATCTGTGTCCGCTGGAGAATTTCGCGGTCTGAAACACCGCACCTGTAGCCGCTGCCGCAGGCTGCGATAAGGCCGCAGGCCTTCAGCGATATTGAAATCGCCGCGCCCCTTCGGTGCAATCGCAGCCTTCGGCAGCGGCTACAGGGGTCACCTTTGCCCATGCACATCACGCATGAAAAGCATGCGCCAAATGCGCTTGTCGGAACGCCCCGCGACAGCGAAAACCCTCACCTGTCTTTCGATCGGTGAACGCCATGTCCAACCCCGTCCAACCCGTGCGCAACGTGCTGTACATCATGTGCGACCAGCTGCGTCGCGATTACCTGTCGTGCTACGGCCACCCCCATCTGCACACGCCGAATATCGATCGCCTGGCCGCCGCCGGCGTGCGCTTCAGCCGCGCCTACACCCAGGGCACCATCTGCGGGCCGTCGCGGATGTCGGCCTACACCGGGCGTTATGTCAGCAGCCACCAGGTGGCGTGGAACGCCGTGCCGCTACCCCTGGAAGAGCTGACCATCGGCGACTACCTGAGCCCCCACGGCATCCGCACCGCGCTGGTGGGCAAGACCCACGCCACGCCCAATCTCGATGCCTTGCAGCGCCTGGCGATCGCCCCCGAGAGCCAGCAGGCCGAGGCCCTCAACGAGGTCGGTTTCGAACCCTATCTGCGCCACGACGGGATCTTCCCCGACAGCCCGCTGTTCGACGACAAACGCGAGTCGGCGCCCTACACCCATTACCTGCGCGAACAGGGCTACCAGGGGCGCAACCCCTGGCACGACTGGGCCAACGCCGCCGCAGGTGAACAGGGTGAAATCCTCAGCGGCTGGAAAATGCGCAACGCCCACCTGCCGGCCCGCGTCCCCGAGCAGCATTCGGAGACCGTCTACACCACCGACCGCGCCCTCGACTTCATCCAAGAGCAGGGCGAGCAGCCCTGGTGCCTGCACCTGTCCTATATCAAGCCGCACTGGCCCTATATCGCGCCGGCGCCCTACCACGCGCTGTACACGGCCGAGCAGGTGATCGCCCCGGTGCGCGCCGCCGCCGACGAGGCCAGCGACCACCCGGTGTATGCCGCCTTTCGCCAGCATCAGGAGAGCCAGAACTTCTCCCGCGACGAAGTGCGCCTGAACGTGGTGCCGACCTACATGGGCCTGATCAAGCAGGTGGACGATCAGCTCGGCCGCCTGTTCGATTTCCTGCAAAGCAGCGGGCGCTGGGACGACACCCTGATCGTGTTCACCAGCGACCACGGCGACTTTCTCGGCGATCACTGGCTGGGGGAAAAGGAGTTTTTACTGGAGCCGGCCGTGGGCGTGCCGCTGATCGTGCGCGACCCACGGGCGGCGGCGGATATCAGCCGCGGCACGCTGGACGAGCGCCTGGTGGAAACCATCGATGCCCTGCCGACCTTTCTCGACGCCCTGGGGTTGCCCGGCGCCGAACACCGGCTGGAAGGCCGCTCGCTGATCCCGCTATTGCACGGCACGGCGGGCGACTGGCGCCGCTATGCCATCAGCGAATACGACTACGCGTTCCAGGCCCCGGCCCGCGAACGCCTGGCCCAGCCCATCGACCGCTGCCGCATGACCATGGTGCGCAGCGAGCGCTGGAAATACCTGGCCTACGACGGCTTCCGCCCGCAGCTGTTCGACCTCTACAACGACCCCCAGGAACTGCGCGACCTCGGCGCCGACCCGGCCTATGCGGCGGTGCGCGAGGAACATCTGGGGTATCTGTTCGACTGGCTGCGCGGGCTGAAGCGGCGGACCACCATCAGCCACGAAGAAATCGACCTGCGCGGGCAACGCTTTCGTTATGGCGAACCGGAGGCGGAAAAGGTGGTGCAGATCGGGGTGTGGTGAGGGCGCCGCTGCGCGGCTGATCGCGAGCAAGCTCGCTCCTACAGGGGCACGGCATTGCGCCTTTCTGTAGGAGCGAGCTTGCTCGCGAAAAGTGAGGCGGCGGCTTCGCGGGCTCGATTGCCGGCGAAAAATTTCAAACCCACCGCGCACTCCTGTAGCCGCTGCCGCAGGCTGCGATCGACCCGAAGGGGCGCGGCGGTTCCAGGATCGCCGAAGGCCTGCGGCCTTATCGCAGCCTGCGGCAGCGGCTACAGAGAACCGTGGACGCCTCTGTCACAGCCCCTTGATGGTCTGGCTACGCTGCCCATGCACACCCACCGGCACGTCGCCCTTGAGGGTCACGCGGCGGACCACGCGGTCCTGGGTGCCGTAGTCGTCGACCGCGTAATGCTGGGTCGAACGGTTGTCCCAGATCGCCACGTCACCGGCGGTCCAGCGCCAGCGCACGGTGTTTTCCAGACGCGTGACATGGCTTTGCAACAGGTTGAACAGGTGCGCCGAATCGGCCTGGGTGTAGCCCTTGATGCGTTTGACGAAATGCCCGAGCACCAGGCTCTTCTCGCCGCTCACCGGGTGCACGCGCACCAGCGGGTGCTCGGTCTCGTAGACGGTGGAGGTGAACACCTTGCGGTAGCGCTCCAGCTTCTCCGCCGACACGTCCGGCTTGGCCCCGGCGTAGTCGTATTCGTTGCTGTGCACCGCCCAGAGCTTGTCCGCCAGCTCGCGCAGCTCCACCGGCAGTTCGTTGTAGGCGGTGGCGGTGTTGGCCCAGACCGTATCGCCACCGGAGGCCGGCGCCACCACCGAACGCAGGATCGAGGCCTTCGGGTAGGCATCGACGAAGGTCACGTCGGTGTGCCAGGAGTTGGCGCGCTGGCCCTCGGCGCCGTCCAGTTCGAGCAGGTAACGGGTGCCGTCGCGCACCGGCACGGTGGGGTGCGCCACCGGCTCGCCGAGCAGGTGGGAGAAGGCTTCCTGGCTCTGGTCGTCGAGGTGGGCCTGGCCACGGAAGAAGATCACCTTGTAGTCCACCAGCGCCTGCTGGATGGCTTCGACCGTGGCGGCGTCCAGCTCGCCGGAGAGTTGCACGCCACGGATCTCGGCGCCGATACGGCCGGCCACCGGGTGGATCTCAAGCGCATGAACAGCGGGTTTAACGGCTAGTGCGGCATTGCTCATCGGGTAGACCCTCGTCTGACTGCTTACGGTTGAGCGGCAGCGAAACAACGCTCTATCTATATTCACTTTAGATCTAATAGATATTCACATGCTTCGTTGACGGAATAAGAGCTTGCATTTAAAACCTCATTCCTCACTCGTCGCAAATGCCTTCGGGCTATTTTTCGGATGCCGGGAAAGCATATGGATCTTCGCCAATTGCGTTACTTCATCGCCCTCAACGAACACCGCAGTTTTGTCCGCGCGGCCGACGCCATGGGCATCACTCAGCCGGCCTTCAGCCGCAGCATCCAGGGCCTGGAGCAGGAGTTCGGCTGCGTGCTGGTGGACCGTGGCAACAAGGATTTGCGTCCCACCCCGGAAGGCCAGGTGGTGTTGCAGCACGCCCTGAGCCTGGTGCAGGGCGCGGCCTTGCTGAGCAGCGAAGTGACGCAGATGACCAAGCTCGACGCTGGCGAGCTGCGCTTCGGTTGCGGCCCGGCGCCGGCGGTGAAACTGGTGCCCGACGCGGTGGCGCAATTCACCGGCATCCACCCCAAGGTGCGCATCTGCCTGGAGGTGGATAACTGGGAAAAACTCAGCCGCAGCCTGAGCCGCGAAGAGATCGAATTCTTTATCGCCGACATCCGCCATTTCGAAGCCGACCCGAACTTCCAGACCCAGCCCCTGACGCCCAAGCGCGGGGTGTTTTTCTGCCGCCCGGGGCACCCGTTGCTGGCCAAGGAAAGCCTGTCGACCAACGACATGTTCGACTACCCGCTGGCCACCACGCTGATCCCGCCGGGGATCCGCAAGCTGCTGGCCAACCTCAGCGGGCGCATCGATTTTTCCCCGACCATCCAGACCGAGCATTTCCCGGCCCTGGTGAAGATCGTGCGCCAGTCCAATGCGATTGGCGTGGGCACCGAAGAAGCCTTCGTCGAGGACATCGAACAGGGTTCCCTGGCGCTGCTGCACTGGCGCAACCTGCCGCAGAACATCGAGAGCATGAATGCCCGCTGCGGCATCGTCAGCCGCACGGGATTTCGCCTGTCGCCGGCAGCCAGCAAGATGATCGAAGTGCTGGTGGCGGTGGATCGGCAGCAGGTCAGCATGGCGTCCTAGGACGCCATCGCGGGCAAGCCTCGCTCCTACAGAAGAAGACCGTGAGCTTCTGTAGGAGCGAGGCTTGCCCGCGAAAAAACGCCCATCCAACGCCCCGTTACAACCCCGCCGCCGCCAACTGCGGCGCCACCCATTCGCTGACCTTGAACGGCTTGCGGATCAACCGCTGCTGCGCGGCCAGGTCCACCGCGTCCTGCAGTTTGCCGAGGAACACCGGGTCCAGGGTCGAGGGGAAGATTTCGCTGAAGCGCTGATCCTTGAGGTCCTGCTGCAGTACCGCCGGCGGGTAGCTGGCCAGTCCCGACACCAGCTCGATATAGGCGTCCTTGTTGCTGTCCTGGGTTAGCCACTGCACCGCCTGCTGTTGGGCCTTGAGCAGCTTCTCCACCACCTCGGGATGGGCATCGACGAAGGTGCCGCTGCCCACCAGCACCGCCTGCACGCTACCCGCGCCGCCCAGGTCCTTGGTGTTCAGCGGCACCTCGGCCAGGCCCTTGGCCTGCAAGGCGTTCAAGTTGGAACCGCCCCAGGTAGCATCGATCTGCTTCGCCGCCAGCGCCGCGACCGCCGCGCTGAAATCCAGGTTGATGATCTTCAGGTCCTTCTCGCTCAGACCCTGGCTAGCCAGCGCGGCATCCAGCGACAACTGCGTGGCCGTGCCGCGGAACACCGCGACCCGTTTGCCCTTGAGGTCCTGCAAGGTCTTGATCCCCGACCCCGGCACCACTCCCAGGTACTGCTTGACCCCACGGGCAGTGGCGCTCAGCAGGCGGGTGTCCAGGCCGTTGGACTTGCCGATGATTGCCGCCAGGTCCCCCAGGTAGGCCAGGTCCACCTGACCGTTGGCGAAGGCCTCGTTGATCACTGGGCCGGCGCCCTTGAAGTAGTTCCACTGGATGCTGATGCCCTGGTCGGCGAAGGCCTTTTCGAAGATCTGCTGCTGGCGCAGCACGTCCGTCACCCCGCCACCGCTGTGCTGGGTGCCGGCGCTGAGGTCCGGCACGGCGATGCGGATCTGCTTGAGCTCATCCGCCTGGGCCAGCAGCGGCAGGTATCCCAGGAGCCCCGCCAGGGCCGGCGCGGCGAATAGACTGAGGACGCGTTTGAAGGGAAGGTTCATAAGGTGTGGCTCCTGGCTGCGACGGGCATTGAGGAGCAGAAGGTAGGCTCAAGGCGATCAAAGCTTTAAATACTATAAATTCACATTTTAATAACCTGTTCGAATAAACCAGCCAGGACGCGGCTCTGCGCGGCGTATGCATGGTCAGCATCGAAAATATTCTCCAAATGCATTGGATGCGGCGTGCCTGGAGGCCTTAAATGGCCTCTCTTATCTCCAAATAGAATTGATATAACTTTTTATATAACCAAACACGAACTATAGGAGCGAGCTTGCTCGCGATAGGCCGCAGGCCGGTTTTGGCCCCGATGCCGCTATCGCGAGCAAGCTCGCTCCTACAGAAAGAAGACGGTTGAAATCAGCAAGAAACCCGACAACGGAGGTCGTCCATGGCCCGTGTTTCCCTTCTCAGCTTGCCGTTGGCCGCGCCCGCCGATAAGCCGCTGTCCTGGCCGCGCATCCACCGGCGGCTGTTGCCCTGGCTGCTGCCCCTGGGCCTGTTCGCCCTGTGGTGGCTGGCCAGCCGTAATGCCTGGATGAGCGAGCAGATCCTGCCGTCACCGGCATTGGTCTGGAGCAGCGCGCTCGAGCTGGCCGGCGGCGAGCTGTGGAGCCATCTGGCGATCAGCCTGCAACGGCTGGCCTGGGGCCTGCTGGCGGGCATCGGCGCCGGTGCCGTGCTGGGCGCGGCGCTGGGTTCCAGCCGGCGCCTGGAACGCCTGGTGTTCCCCACCTTCGCCGCCCTGTCCCAGGTTCCGACCCTGGCCTGGATTCCGCTGTTCATGGTGTTTTTCGGCATCGGCGAACTGCTCAAGCTGGTGGTGCTGGTCAAGGCCATCGTGGTGCCGGTGACCCTGCATACCCTGGTCGGCGTGCGCGACGCCCAGCCCAGATTGCGCGAAGCCGCCGCCGTGCTGCGCCTGCCGCCGCACCTGCTGATCCGCCGGCTGGTACTGCCCGCCGCCCTGCCCGCCTTCATGGCCGGCGTGCGCCTGGCCCTGGCCGCCGGCTGGACCTCGCTGCTGGCGGTGGAGCTGCTGGCCTCCAGCGAAGGCATCGGCTACCTGATGGTCTGGGCGCGCCAGCTGTTCATGCTGGATATCGTCTTCGTCTGCATCGGGGTGATCGGGGTGATGGGCGTGGCCATGGACCGCGGCATCGGCCTGCTGGACAAGGCCCTGGTGCACTGGCCGCACCCGGCCATCGCGCAGATCCGCCGCGGCCCGCGCTACCAGGGCTGGCAACGCCTGCAGCCGTGGCTGCTACCGCTGTTCCTGCTGGCGCTGTGGCAAGTGGCGAACCAGTTGGAATGGATCGACGCCAATATCCTGGTGAGCCCGCTGGCGGTGCTGCAAACCACCTGGAACGGCCTGCTCGACGGCAGCCTGTCGGGCGGCCTGGGCCTGAGCCTGCGGCGCACCCTTGGCGGCCTGTTGCTGGGGGGCGGCCTGGGGTTTTCCCTGGGCCTGCTGCTGGGCCTGTCGCCTCTGAGCGAACGTCTTCTGGGGCCGACCCTGGCGGCGCTGCGGCAGATCGCCATTTTCGCCTGGGTGCCGCTGCTCACCGCCTGGTTCGGCCTCGGCGAGCTGGCGAAATGGGTATTTGTCGCGCTGGCTGCATTCTTCCCGCTGTTTATCGCCACCCAGCGCAGCGTCGCCAACCTGTCGCCGCAACTGACCGAGGCGGCGCAAGTGCTGCGCCTGAACCTCTGGCAACGCCTGCGCCGCCTGGTGCTGCCGGGCGCCGCGCCGGGGATCTTCGCCGGCCTGCGCCTGAGCCTGATCTACGCCTGGCTGGGGACCATCGGCGCGGAATATTTCATGCCGTCCAACGGCGGCATCGGCAGCCAGATGATCGGCGCCCAGCAGCTGCTGCGCATGGACCTGATCATGGCCGGCATGCTCCTGGTGGGGCTCACCGGCGCCCTGCTCAACCTTATTGGCCAACAGCTCGAAACCCGCGCCACACGCTGGAGACACGCATGAACGCACCCGCACCGTCCCCCATCGTCAGCTTCAGCCATGTGGGCAAGACCTTCGAGGTCGCCGGCGGCGAGCTGGAGGCGATCCGCGAATTCAACCTGGAGATCGCCGAGGGCGAATTCGTCGCCATCGTCGGCGCAAGCGGCTGCGGCAAATCCACCCTGCTGCGTCTGCTGATCGGCCTGGATACGCAGTTTCGCGGCGAGATCCGCGTCGACGGCAAGGCCGTCAGCGGCATCGGCGGCGAACGCGGCATCGTGTTCCAGGAACATCGCCTGTTCCCCTGGCTGACGGTCGCGGACAACATCGGCCTGGGCCTGGTCAACGAAGCCTTGAGCGCCACAGAACGGCAAACCCGCATCGCCGACTTCATCGAACTGGTGGGCCTCACCGATTTCACCCGCGCCTACCCGCACCAGCTGTCCGGCGGCATGGCGCAACGAGTAGCCATCGCCCGCGGCCTGGTAGCCAGCCCGCGCATCCTGCTGCTGGACGAACCCTTCGGCGCCCTCGACGCGCTGACCCGCCAGCAGATGCAGGACGAGCTGCTGGCGATCCGCGAGCGGGCCAGGATCACCACGGTGCTGGTCACCCATGACGTCGAGGAAGCGATCTTCCTCGCCGACCGCGTGGTGGTAATGGAACCACGCCCGGGCCGGATCAAGCGGGTGGTGGACATCGCCCTGCCCCATCCGCGCCAGCGCAGCAGTTTCGACTTCCACCAGCTGCGCGAAGAACTGCTCCACGAACTGACCCGTGACTATCACTACCAGGTGCCTTTGCCCGCCCAGATCCGTGACCTGCCACTGGCCTTTATTGCTTGCTGACAAGGAGTGAACAGATGCCGCAACGTCCCAACTTTTTGGTGATCCTGGCCGACGACCTGGGCTTTTCCGATCTCGGTGCCTTCGGCGGCGAAATCGCCACGCCGAACCTCGATGCCCTGGCCGAAGGCGGCCTGCGCCTGACCGACTTCCACACCGCGCCGACCTGCTCGCCGACCCGATCCATGCTGCTCACCGGCACCGACCACCATATCGCCGGCATCGGCACCATGGCCGAGGCCCTGACCCCGGAACTGATCGGCAAGCCGGGCTACGAGGGCCACCTCAACGACCGCGTGGTGGCCCTGCCCGAGCTGCTGCGCGACGCCGGCTACCAGACCCTGATGAGCGGCAAATGGCACCTGGGCCTGACCGCCGACCTGGCGCCCCATGCCCGGGGTTTCGAGCGTTCGTTCTCGCTGCTGCCCGGCGCCGCCAACCACTACGGTTTCGAGCCGACCTACGACGAACACACCCCAGGGCTGCTCAAATCCACCCCGGCGCTGTACATCGAGGACGACCGCTTCATCGAGCAATTGCCCAAGGATTTCTATTCCTCCGACGCCTTCGGCGACAAGCTGCTGCAGTACCTCAAGGAACGCGACCAGACCCGGCCGTTCTTCGCCTACCTGCCGTTTTCCGCGCCGCACTGGCCGTTGCAGGCGCCCGAGGAGGTGGTCGCCAAGTACCGTGGCCGCTATGACGCCGGCCCCGAGGTGCTGCGCCTGGAGCGTCTGGAAAAGCTCAAGCAACTGGGGCTGATCGAGGCCGATGTGGAGCCGCACCCGCTGCTGGGCCTGAGCGCCGAATGGGCGGCCTTGAGCGAGCAGCAGCGGCAGGTTTCCGCGCGGGCCATGGAGGTCTACGCGGCGATGGTCGAACGCATGGACTGGAACATCGGCCGGGTGGTGGACTACCTGCGCCAGCAGGGCCAGCTGGACAACACCTTTATCCTGTTCATGTCCGACAACGGTGCCGAAGGCGCGCTGCTGGAAGCCTTCCCCAAGTTCGGCCCGCAGCTGTTGACCTACCTCAACCAGCACTACGACAACAGCCTGGACAACATCGGCCGCGCCAACTCCTACGTCTGGTACGGCCCGGCCTGGGCCCAGGTCGCCACCGCGCCGTCACGCCTGTTCAAGGCCTTCACCACCGAAGGCGGGATCCGCGTGCCGGCGCTGGTGCATTACCCGCAGTTGGCGCTCAAGGGGCGGATCAGCCATGGCTTCGGCACGGTGATGGACATCACCCCGACCATTCTCGACCTGGCCGGCGTGCGTCATCCCGGCAAGCGCTGGCGCGGCAAGGAGGTGGCGCCATTGCGCGGTAAGTCGTGGCTGGGTTTCCTGTCCGGCGAGACCGCGCAGGTGCATGACGAACACACGGTCACCGGCTGGGAACTGTTCGGCCGCCGGGCGATTCGCCAGGGCCACTGGAAAGCGGTGTACATCCCCGGCCCGGTGGGCCCGGCGACCTGGCAGCTGTACGACCTGAGCCAGGACCCGGGGGAGATCCACGACCTGGCCCAGAGCGAGCCGGGCAAGCTCGACGCGCTGATCGGCCACTGGCAGCAGTACGTGGACGAAACCGGAGTGATCCTCAGCGCCTCGCCGTTCCAGCCGGATTGAGGCCGTAGCCGCTGCCGCAGGCTGCGATGGTCCGGGCCACGCTGGTCGCAGGACCTCTGGCGATTTCAAGATCGCCACGGCCGTGCCGGCCGATCGCAGCCTGCGGCAGCAGCTACAGGTTTTGACTCGCGCGATCTCTCCCTCCTTATCCTGCATCCTGCCGTCCTTGCTTGGGCACCCATTGCCATGCCTACATTTATGCATAAATGCATATTAATGCTTGTATGCATAGCTGTGTTTTTATACAGTGCACCGCCTGAGAGAATACTTCTCAATACGCCACACGCGTTGCGACTCACCCCCTCAGGATCATTCAATCTAGGAACAGGACTTCATGGCAGAAAAAAACATTCTGGTTAACCGCGGCATTCAACCCGGCACCAGTATCGGCAGCAGCCCTTCGCACTTTGGCAACGGCTGGAACACCCGCAGCTACAACACCGACATGACCTCGGGCGCCGGCGCCGGGCTCTCCAGCACGGTCTCCGTGAATGGCGCCCCCACCAGCGGCGGTCACGCCATAGCGCAGGTCCCGTTCTACCTGATGCAAAGCGCGCTGGAAGAATCGCTGGCCGAAGGCAACGGCTGGCTCCCGTATGACGCCTATCCCGACCTGGGCATGGACTTCTGGGGCACGATCCCGATTCAGATCTACGAAACGCGTCGCGACCTGGCCGACAAATTCGACCGCGAACGCAATCAGCAGATCGCCGCCGTCAAGGCCGAACTCAACGGCGCCGGGGTGTCGCACGCCAGCGTCGACGCCATCAACCGCTCCCTCGAGTTCGTGCAGAAAAAGCTGGCCGAGTGGGAAGACAAACTGGCGGCCAGCGTTGCCAAACTGATGCAGAACCCGGCCAAGGATTACCTTGAGCGCACCATCGACAACATCCTCGCCGACCTGAGAAAGATCGGCGAGTACGACGCCCCGGCGGCGATCGATCAGGAACTGGCCGGCTTCAAGAACGCCTGCGAAACCGCCAACAACCTGGCCATCCGCGATTCGCTGGCCCAGGAAAACGCCAACCTGGTGGACAGCCGCAGCGCGCTGAACGCCATTGCCCAAGCCAAGCTGATGGCGAGCATGACCGCTATAGAACAGGGCAAGGCACTGGCCCAACAGCCGTTGTTCGACACCGATTACCTGCGCGACAAGGAAGGTGGCCTGCAGACGACCGGCTACATCCCGATGGAACAGGGCGTGCCAGTGGGCGAGTCCGGCGTGACACTGGGAGTCGGGGTGGACCTGGGCGGCAAGACCGCCGCCTCGCTGCTCAACGACGGCGTGCCGCAGAGCCTGGTGTCGATCCTCGGCGAATACACCGGGCTGCGCGGCCAGCAAGCCCTGAACAAGCTGCAGCAAAAACCGCTGGTCATTAGCGAGGCCCAGGCCAAGGAGCTGACCGGCATCTACTTCGAGATCATCTCGTCGGCCGTGGAACGACGCGTCAACAATGCCGCCGGTGCCGGGAAATTCCGCAGCATTCCCTACCAGACCCGTACCGCGATCATCGATCTGTCGTACCAGTACAGCGACAACCTCGCGGCAAGGACGCCGAAAACCTGGGGGATGATCATCGGCGGCGACTGGAAAGGCCTGGTGCAGGAGTTGAACAACTTCGGCGACGCCTACCCGACCCGCAGGAAAGCCGAAGCCAAGCTGATTCAAAGTGATATCGACATGGGCCTGCTCAAGTAAAACAACGCCCGCGCCAGGCTCAAGCCATGGCGCGGGCCTCAGCCTCGGGTGATGCCGCAGGCCGGGGTTTTCGGCAGTTCCTTGACCACGACGTAATGCCCGGCCCGGTTTGTCTCGACCAGCAACGGCGAAGCGAACAGGTAGCTGCCGCGCAGGTTATGGTCGACAAAACAGATCGTGATCGCCTTATCTCCCCGCTCCATCACCCTTACGCTATAGATCCAGCTCCGGTCTGCGTCCACAGCGCTGTAAGCACCCTCTCTTTTCGTATCCTTCTCATAAACCCGATAGGGCGTCTGACCTAACGTGGTCCCATCCGGGTAGTGCGCCGGCCGCAAAGAGTTGCGAAAGGTATTCACCTCGAGATTCTTCAAGATGTTCAACGCCAGCGCCCCGTCGTTGTCGCCTGCTGTCGAGTCGGCCAGTGACACGCCGCCGACACCCATCAAGGCTCCGGCGATCAGAAGCCTTACCGCACTTTTCATACCCTCTCCCTGTCGATAGCCATCCGCTGCCACCGGGCTCTTCCCGGCACCGCGCTACCTTGGCTTAACGTTATCAATCCTTGGATATTTAACCAGAGAGAGGGAACGCTCGCTCAGGCCCGGGCCGTCCGCACCTCTTCCCTCGCCACCTGTTCCTTGCGGATAAAGCGGTTGGCCCGGCCAAAGGTGCCAAAATCGTTGAAGCGCACGCCCATCTCAGCCATCACCTTGTGCGCCACCGGCGCGGTCAGCTGGCGGATGTAGAAGGGTTCCTTGACCACGAAATGGTGGATGCCGTGGGTGCTGCCGAAATTGCAGCAGAACGCCTGCAACGGCCACAGCCACCAGGGGTTGAGCACCTGGGTCTGCTGGATCACGTTGCCCGCTTCGATGTCGCCGTAGTAGTGCATGTTCGAGCTGACAAAATGCAGGCAGAAGGTGCGCAGCACGTTGGGGCCGACGATCACCACCACGGCGATATCGAGCACCTGCATCACCGCCAGGGTGCTGGCCGACCACTCGATCGGCGCACCCAGCAGCGCGGCGACGCCATTGGCGGCGTGGAAGCCTAAGAACACATACCAGGCCCCCCAGTGCAACAGCGCCAGCGGTGCGTACACCTTCAGGGTGCGCTTGAGGATGCTGCGCTTGTGCGCCCAGGTCCTGGCCCGCAGGGTGCGGATCAATGACGACATGACATTGTCGCCAACCATCAGCAGGCGGGCGATGCCCCAGGGCTCGCCGTTGGTGATGGCGCGCTCCTCCATGTCGGCCTCGGTGCCGGACACCTTGTGGTGATTGAGGTGCAGATGGCGGCGGATCCACGGGTTGATGGTGCTCGGCCGCGCTAGCCAGACCAGCGCCAGCATCAGGTTGTGGGGGACGCGCTGCTTGCGGAAATACATGCTGTGGATCAGGTCGTGCTCCAGCTCGTGGGTCAAGGAGGCGAAAAACGCGTTGAGCAGCAGGCAGGCCCACCAGGCCATGTACCCGCCGATATAGAGCGCCGCCGTGCCGATCATCCCGGCCAGGGCCAAGGCCAGGATGCCTGCGCCCAGCGCGTCCTGATGCTTGAGCAGCGGGTAGCGCTCGCGCAACTCGACGCCCCTGGCCAGCACCACCTCGCGAATACGCGCCGATCGTTGCTGTGCATTCAGCCGGTCGGGACTTGCAGAAGTACCGTACATGCTTCCATCCTCTGGTTATTGATGTTCGCATCCTGCCCTGCGCCCGCGCGCCGGGCGCTAGCCGCGGACGCCAACCTGTTGACCGGACGCGCCAACCGCCATGACCGAACCCACTTCCCTCGCCAGCTGGACCCGCGCCCTGCGCAAGCAGCTCGATGCCCTGGGCCTCGACAGCACCGCCTTGTGCCACCAGGCCGGCCTCGACCCACAGCTGATGGACGATCCCAACGCGCGTTACCCGCTGTCGGCCACCACCCGCCTGTGGCAGCTGGCGGTGCAGGCCAGCGGCGACCCGGCCATAGGCCTGCGGGTCTCGCGCTTCGTCAGCCCGACCACCTTCCATGCCCTGGGTTATGCGCTGGTGGCCAGCGGCAGCCTGCGGGAAGTGTTCGAGCGCATCGTGCGTTATCACCAGGTGGTCAGCGACGCCCTGGAGCTGGAGCTGACCCGCACCGAGGACCGCTATCGCTTTCGCCTGAAGGTCCCCGAGGGCAATCCGGAGCCGGCGGTCGAGGCCATCGACGCCTTTGTCGCGATCTACGTGCGCACCTGCCGCAACCGCCTGGGCCGCGACTACGCGCCGCTGGCGGTGTACCTGCGGCGCCCCGAGCCGGCGGACCCCAGGCAATGGCACACGGTGTTTCGCGCGCCGGTGTTTTTCGGCGCCGACGAGGATCGCCTGGAGTTCGGCCTGCACGATTTCGACAGCCACCTGGACGACGCCAACCCGGAACTGGCCGAGCACAACGAGGCGGTGCTCAAGCGCACCCTGATGCAACTGCAACCTTTGACCTGGGAGCGCAAGGTGCGCGGGGTGATCGAGGCCCAGCTGCCGGAAGGCGAACCTTCGGCCGAACGTGTGGCCCAGGCCCTGCACCTGAGCCTGCGCAGCCTGCAACGCCACCTGGCGGACGAGGGTTGTCGCTTCGACACCCTGCTCAACGAATGCCGGGAGAACCTCGCCCTGCTGCACCTGCGCGATCCGCAGTGCTCCCTGAGCGAGATCAGCTACCTGCTGGGGTTCGCCGACGCCAGCAGCTTCAGCCGCGCGTTCAAGCGCTGGACCGGGATGACCCCGGGGCAGTTTCGCGATGGGTTGCGTTAGCCGTGGATTGGCGGTGGTAAGGCCGGCCTCATCGCGATCTGCAGGTCAAACTCCGGCCAATACCCGCAACCGCGCTTCGTCGAGGATCTCAATCTCGCCGTAACCCAGCTTGAGAATGCCTTGCCCCTGCAAGTCCTTGAGGATCTGGTTGGTGGTCTGGCGCGACAGCGACAGCAGCAGCGCCAGTTGCTCCTGGGGCAGGTGCAGGACCCGCCGCGGGGTGTCGGTCTCGCCGTAGCCGCGGGCGATCATCAACAGCCGGTTGGCCACCCGCGCCGGGGCCGGCATCAGGCTCAGCTGTTCGAGGTTGATAAAGGTCAGGCGCAGTTTATGGCTCATCAACAGCGCCAGCTGCCGCCAGTATTGCGGGTGTTCGTCCAGCAGTTCGAGCAGCGCCGCCTGGGGCACATTGAGCAGGCTGCACGGGCCCACGGCATAGGCGTCATGGGTGCGCGGCTGGCCGTCGAACAGGCATATCTCGCCGAACCAGTGCGGCGCCTCCACCAGGCTCAACAGCGCCTCCTTGCCCTCCTCGCTGACCGCGCCGATGCGCACCGTGCCTTCCAGCACCGCGTACAGGCCGCAGGGCGGATCGCCGCGCTGGAACAGCCGTTGGCCCGGCGCCAGCGAGCGCAAACGGGCATTGGCCAGCAGACTATTCTGTAATTGAACGGGCAAGCGGCTGAACCACTGGCCACTCATCAGGCGCTCACGCCAGACCTGCATCTTCATCGATAGCGTTATCCAAACGGGCAGCGAGCCGATTGTCGCCTAGCCGACAGAACCGGCGACCGGCGCAGGGCATGATTCGATCACCCTACAGGAGGAACAACAATGAAAAGCCTCGTCGACCATCTCAGTCAATACGCCGCCTACCACCGTGATCCGCGCAACATCGCCAGCCACTTTATCGGCATTCCGCTGATTGTGCTGGCCGTCGCGGTGCTGCTGTCGCGCCCCGCCTGGCCGGTCGCCGGGCTGTGGCTGTCGCCGGCGCTGCTGCTGGCGCTGGCGTCGTGCGCGTTCTACCTGCGCCTGGAACTGCGCCTGGGCCTGCTGATGACGCTGCTGATGGGGCTGTCGGTGTGGGCCGGCCATGGGCTGGCGCAGCAAAGCACCCTGGTCTGGCTGGCCAGCGGGGTGGGCATGTTCGTGATCGGCTGGGTGATCCAGTTCGTCGGCCATTACTACGAAGGACGCAAGCCGGCCTTTGTCGATGACGTCTCGGGGCTGATCGTCGGGCCGTTGTTCGTGGTGGCGGAGCTGGCGTTTCTGCTGGGGCTGCGCCAGGCGCTCAAGCATGAGATCGAGGCGCGGGTGGGAGGGGTGCGGGTCAATCCGAAGCGTGCCGCTGTTTGAAATGGCTATCGCGAGCAAGCTCGCTCCTACAAGGGATGGGGTTGACCATAAGTTCATGGGTCATCCCCGGATCATTGTAGGAGCGAGCTTGCTCGCGATGCTTTCGGCTTTTAGATATTGGCGACCTTCTGCCAGACCTTGGGCTTGAAGAACAACGTCTCGCCCTTGGCCAGCCCGACCAGGCTGTCATGGTCTTTCACCACTTCGGCCTCGATCAGTTCGCTCTGCCCTTCGACCTTCAAGGTCACCCGGGTGGTGGCGCCCAGCGGACGGATATCGCGCACTTCGGCGGCGTGGTGGTCGGCCAGTTCGGAGCGCGACAGCGACACTTCGTGCGGGCGGAACAGCACATGGTGGTCCTCGCCCAGGTGCAGGCGGTTGGAGTCGCCGAGGAAGTGGTAGACGAAGTCGCTGGCCGGGTTCTCGTACACCTCGCCCGGCGAGCCGATCTGCTCGATCACGCCCTTGTTCATCACCACGATACGGTCCGCCACTTCCATGGCTTCTTCCTGGTCGTGGGTGACGAATACCGAGGTCAGGTTGATGTCTTCGTGCAGCCGCGCCAGCCAGCGCCGCAGCTCCTTGCGCACCTTGGCATCCAGGGCGCCGAAGGGTTCGTCCAGCAGCAGCACTTTCGGCTCCACCGCCAGGGCGCGGGCCAGGGCGATCCGCTGGCGCTGACCACCGGACAGCTGTTCCGGGTAGCGGTCGGCGAGCCAGTCCAGCTGCACCATATTCAACAGCTCATGGACCTTCTCGGCGATCTTGCTTTCGCTCGGGCGCTGGTTCTTCGGCTTCATGCGCAGGCCGAAGGCGACGTTGTCGAACACGCTCATATGGCGAAACAGCGCGTAGTGCTGGAACACGAAACCGACGTTGCGATCGCGCACGTCGTGGCCGGAGACGTCCTCGCCGTGGAACACGATGCTGCCGGCGTCCGGGGTTTCCAGGCCGGCGATGATCCGCAGCAGGGTGGTCTTGCCGCAGCCGGACGGGCCCAGCAGCGCCACCAGCTCGCCGCTCTGGATGTCCAGGTTGATGCTGTTCAGGGCCTTGAAGGCGTTGAAGTTCTTGCTGACGTTACGGACTTCGATCGACATGATTCATTCCTCCGCGGCGCTGGCGCGCAGGCGGTTGATACGGTTTTCGCTCCACTGCTTGAGCAGCAGGATGAAGAGCGCCAGGATCAGCAACAGGCTCGCGACGGCGAACGCGGCGACGTGGTTGTATTCGTTGTAGAGGATCTCGACGTGCAGCGGCAGGGTGTTGGTCACCCCGCGAATGTGCCCGGAAACCACCGACACCGCGCCGAATTCACCCATGGCCCGCGCGGTGCAAAGCACCACGCCGTAGATCAGGCCCCACTTGATGTTCGGCACGGTCACATGCCAGAACATCTGCCAGCCGTTGGCCCCCAGCAGCCGCGCGGCTTCCTCTTCCTGGGTGCCCTGCTCCTGCATCAGCGGGATCAGCTCACGGGCGACGAAGGGCACTGTGACGAAGATGGTCGCCAGGACGATGCCCGGCAGGGCGAACACGATCTGGATATCGTGATCCTGCAACCACGGCCCGAACAGGCCCTGGGCGCCGAACATCAGCACATAGACCAGGCCGGCGATCACCGGCGAGACCGAGAACGGCAAATCGATCAGGGTCACCAGGATGCTCTTGCCGCGGAAGGTGTATTTGCTCACGCACCAGGCGGCGCTGACGCCGAACACCAGGTTCAGCGGCACCGAGATCAGCACGGCGATCACCGTCAGCTTCAGGGCCGACAGCGCGTCCGGCTCGAAGATCGCGGCGAAGAACGCGCCGAGGCCGAGCTTGAGCCCCTGGGACACCACGATAAACAGCGGCAGCAGCAGGAACAGGGCGAAGATCAGCCAGCCGAGGCCGATCAGGATGCGCCGCGAGGTGGCGCTGCCACGACGGTCGGCGTTGGCCGAAGAGGCTGCGGAAATGGACGATTGGGACATGGTTCGCGCCTCCTTAAGGTCGTTCGATGCGCCGCTGCAACAGGTTGATCAGCAGCAACAGGACAAAGGAAACCACCAGCATCAACACGCCGATGGAGGTCGCGCCGGTGTAATCGTACTGGTCGAGCTTGACCATGATCAGCAGCGGCAGGATTTCGGTTTTCATCGGCATGTTGCCGGCGATGAAGATCACCGAGCCGTACTCGCCGACGCCCCGGGCAAAGGCCAGGGCAAAACCGGTCAGCCAGGCCGGCAGCAGCGCCGGTACCAGGATGTGGCGGAACACCTGCCAGGGCTTGGCGCCGAGGCAGGCGGCGGCTTCTTCGACCTCACGGGGAATGTCGGCCAGCACCGGCTGCACGGTGCGCACCACGAACGGCAGGGTGACGAAGGTCAGCGCCAGGGTGATGCCCAGGGGGGTGTAGGCGATCTTGAAACCCAGGTCGGTGGCGAACTGGCCGACCAGGCCAGTCGGCGCGTACAGCGCGGTCAGCGCAATACCGGCCACCGCGGTGGGCAAGGCGAACGGCAGGTCGATCATCGCATCGATGATCTTGCGCCCAGGAAAGCTGTAGCGCACCAACACCCAGGCCAGCAGCGTGCCGATCACGCCATTGATGATCGCCGCGTACAGCGCCGTGCCGAAGCTCAGCTTGAGCGCGGCGAGGACCCGCGGCGCCGAGACAATGGCCCAGAACTGATCCCAGGTGAGTTGGGCGGCATGCACGAACATCGCCGCCAGGGGTATGAGCACAATCAGGCTGAGGTACACCAAGGTGTAGCCCAGCGTCAGCCCGAAGCCGGGTATGACGGGGGAGATACGACGCGACATAAAAGTCCTTGGTTAGCGGGTAGATACCATTGTAGGAGCGAGCTTGCTCGCGAAGAACTCAAGGGCACCGCGCTCAATCAGAATGTACGCGTTATCGTTGACGATCTTCGCGAGCAAGCTCGCTCCTACAGGTAGTGTTGCTTACTGCGCCTGGTAGATCTGGTCGAACACCCCGCCATCGTTGAAGAATTTCGGCTGGGCAGTTTTCCAGCCGCCGAAGTCCTTGTCGATGGTCACCAGGTCCAGTTTGGGGAACTGCTGAGCGTATTTGGCCGCGACGTCCTTGTCCCGTGGACGATAGAAGTTCTTCGCCGCGATCTCCTGGCCAGCCGGGCTGTACAGGTGCTTGAGGTAGGCCTCGGCGATCTCGGTGTTGCCCTTTTTCTCGGCGTTCTTGTCCACCACCGCCACGGGCGGCTCGGCGAGGATCGACAGCGAAGGCACCACGATGTCGAACTTGTCGGCGCCGCCGTCTTCCTTCAGCGCCAGGAAAGCTTCGTTTTCCCAGGCCAGCAACACGTCGCCCTGACCGTTGTTGACGAAGGTGATGGTCGAGCCGCGGGCGCCGGTGTCCAGTACCGGTACGTGCTTGAACAGCTCTTTCACGTATTCCTGGGCCTTGGCTTCGCTGCCACCGGCTTTCAGGCCATAGGCCCAGGCGGCGAGGAAGTTCCAGCGGGCGCCACCGGAGGTTTTCGGGTTCGGCGTGATCACCGACACGTCTTTCTTGATCAGGTCGCCCCAGTCCTTGATGCCCTTGGGATTGCCCTTGCGCACCAGGAACACGATGGTCGAGGTGTAGGGCGTGCTCGCATCCGGCAGGCGTGTTTGCCAGTCGGCCGGCAGGGTCTTGCCGAGCTTGGCGATTTCATCGATGTCGCCGGCCAGCGCCAGGGTCACCACGTCGGCGCGCAGGCCGTCGATCACCGCGCGGCCCTGCTTGCCCGAGCCGCCGTGGGATTGCTGGATCTTGACGTTGTCGCCCGGGTGTTCCTTTTTCCAGAAGCTTGTGAATTCGCTGTTGTAGTCCTGGTACAGCTCGCGGGTCGGGTCGTACGACACGTTGAGCAACTCGTAATCCTTGGCAACGGCGGAACCGGCAAAAACGGCGCTGGCGAGGGCGGCCAGGGCATAACGGCGAATCGACGACATGATGGAGCTCCCGAAATTTTTTAATGTGCTGGCATTTTTCTTATGGCGAATCAGGCCCGCATTCGTGGGCGAACGCTGGGGTTCAGGCTGGGGGTCATGGATGACGCCCTCCGGTGGTCCAGTCGGGCCTCTCGTGCGAGAGGTGGTGCGAAATTCAGCTTGGCTTGTTGCCGGGGTTTTGCAGGCGGAATTTTTCCTTGCGTTCGATCTGCACGACCTGGGCGTTGTGCACGGTGATTTCCACCGCGCCGAAACGCAGGTCGCGCAATGCGCTTTGAATCTCGCGCAAGATGGTTTGTTCGTCCTGGCCGTCAACGCTACGAAGAGATGCGCTCATGGTGTTGCTCCTGAATGAGATGTGCCTGGCAGTGGCGGCACTGCTTGCGGCGTGAGGGCAATAGTAGATAGGCGCAGATATTCTTAAAAATACTATTTAAGAATGTTTATATAACCAGAAGAAATTATTTGAATTGACGCGGGGTTGCGTGAGATTGCACCACCAACCCGCCTCTGTAGGAGCGAAGCTTGCTCGCGATCGAGGCACCACGGTGCATCAGACAGGACGCCATCGCGGGCAAGCCTCGCTCCTACAGAAACGAGCGCCTGCCCGCGATGCCTCGACAGGATCAGTGAATTTGCGGCGCCCGGTTCCATTGCAGTTGCGCCGCCGGCACCGGGCGGCCGAACCAGTAGCCCTGGCCCAGGTCGCAGCCCTGGTCGAGGAGGAAGCGCGCCTGTTCCACCTGTTCGATGCCTTCGGCGTGCACCTGCATGCCCATGCTCTGGGCCAGGGCGATGATCACCCGGGAGATCGCCGCGTCGTCTTCGTCCCCCGGCAGGCCGGCGACAAAACCCTGGTCGATCTTCAGCTTCTGCACCGGCAGGCGCTTGAGCCGCAGCAGCGAGGAATAACCGGTGCCGAAGTCGTCGATGGCCAGGCGCAGCCCCAGTTCGCGCAGGCGGTGCATCTGCTCCAGGGCGACTTCCGGGTCTTCCATCACCGCGCTTTCGGTGACTTCCAGCTCCAGGTAGGCCGGGTCCAGGCCGGTGTCGTGCAGCACCTGGGCCACCTGCTGGTACAGCTCGCGGCGGGCGAACAGGCGGCTGGAGACATTCACCGCGACGAACGACAACGCCATGCCCTCCGCCTGCCATTGGCACATCTGCCGGCAGGCCTGCTGCATGACCCAGGCATCGATCTCGGCGATCAGCCCGGCGCGCTCGGCAATCGGAATGAACTCCCCAGGCGGTACCAGGCCGCGTTGCGGATGCTCCCAGCGCACCAGCGCCTCAACCCCGACCAGGCGGCTGCTGGCAAGGTCGTGCACCGGCTGGTAGAACACCCGCAGCTCCTGCTGCTCCAGGGCGCGGCGCAATTCGAAGGCAATTTCCACCCGTTGCTGGGCGTGGGCCGTCAGTTCCTCGGTGTACAGCGCGTAACTGTCGCGCCCGGCGCTCTTGGCCTTGAACAGCGCCGTGTCGGCATTGCGCAGCAGTTGCTCGGCGCTCAGGGCATCGCTGGGAAACAGGCTGATGCCGATGCTGGCATTGATGAACAGCTGGTTCTCGTCCATCAGGAAAGGCTGCTTCACCCCGTCGATGATGCGCTGCGCCAGCACCGCGGCCTGCCCCGGCTGCGCGCAGCTCTCGACCAGCACCGCGAACTCGTCACCGCCCAGCCGCGCCAGGGTGATACCCGGGCCGAACATGCCTTGCAGGCGCTGGGCCACGGCCTTGAGCAGGCGGTCGCCGATATTGTGTCCGAGGCTGTCGTTGATCATCTTGAAGTGATCCAGGTCGACCATCAGCAGCGCACAGCCGCGCTTGTGGATCTGCGCCGACGCCAGGGCCTGCTCGGCGCGGTCGGTGAACAGCAGGCGATTGGGCAGGTCGGTCAGCGGGTCGTGGTGCGCCAGGTGGGCCAGTTCGTGCTCGGAATCCTTGATCGCGCTGATGTCGGAAAACACCGCGACATAGTGGCTGAGCAGGCCGTCGTCATCGCGGATGGCGCGGATGGTCTGCCACTGCGGGTAGATCTCGCCGCACTTGCGCCGGTTCCAGATCTCGCCGCTCCACTCGCCCGTGGCGCTCAGCGAATCGAACATGGCCTGGTAGAAATCCGCCGTGTGATGCCCGGACTTGAACAGGCTCGGCTGGCGGCCCAGCACCTCGTCGCGCTGATAGCCGGTGATCTCGATGAACGCACGGTTCACGTGGACGATCTGGCCCCGGCGGTCGCTGACCAGCACCCCTTCGCGGGTGCAATCGAACACGGCGGCCGCCTGGCGCAGACGCTCGCGGTCCTCGCGCTGGTGATGCAGCCAGGAGTCGGCACCCAGCAAACGCAGCAGACGGCCCCGCGCGATGAAGATCAGGACCGCGCTGACCAGGGCCCAGAGATACCCGTTGATCAGTTGCCAGCGCGCCAGATCGTTCGACTCATCGAAGAAACTGCTCAATAAATGACCACTGAGCTGCAACCACACCACAGACAACAAGAGATAGAGCAAGGCTGCGCGCAAAGCGTCGCGGGAAGAAACCGACATAAGGTCGTCAATGTCCTTACGGAAAGCTTGGGATTATAGAGGAAGAAACATCTCGCCACTCTTATCTGAAAGGGCGACTGGTTTTCTCTGTGGGCTCGGTGATAATGCGACTGCTGTTTTTTCTTTATCGAGGGCCCTACAGCCTATGTGGTACGAAGGTTTTCTTGGCTTGTCGGCCTGGCAACTGGTGGCAGTCACCCTGTTAATGACTCACGTGACCATCGTTGGCGTCACGGTTTACCTGCATCGCTATTCAGCCCACCGCTCCCTGGAGCTCAATGCCGGCCTGAAACATTTCTTCCGCTTCTGGCTGTGGCTGACCACGGCGCAGAACACCCGCGAGTGGACCGCCATCCACCGCAAGCACCACGCCAAATGCGAAACCGAGGATGACCCCCACAGCCCGGTGATCAAGGGCCTGTCCACGGTGCTGCGCAAAGGCGCCGAGCTGTACCGCGAAGAGGCGAAAAACCCGGAAACCCTGCGCATCTACGGCAAGAACTGCCCGGACGACTGGATCGAACGCAACCTCTACTCACGCTACAAGCTGGGCGGCGTGGCGCTGATGGCGGTGATCGACCTGCTGCTGTTCGGCACCATCGGCATCACCATCTGGGCGATCCAGATGATGTGGATCCCGGTCTGGGCCGCCGGGGTGATCAACGGTCTGGGCCATGCGGTCGGCTATCGCAACTTCGAATGCCGCGACGCGGCCACCAACCTGGTGCCCTGGGGCATCCTGGTCGGCGGCGAAGAGCTGCACAACAACCATCACACCTACCCCAACTCGGCCAAGCTGTCGGTGAAGAAGTGGGAGTTCGACCTGGGCTGGGCCTGGATCAAGGTGTTCAGCTTCCTGCGCCTGGCCAAGGTGCAGCGGGTCGCGCCGATCGCCCACCGGGTCGAAGGCAAGGGCCACCTGGACATGGACACGGCGATGGCGATCCTCAACAACCGTTTCCAGATCATGGCCCAGTACCGCAAGCTGGTGATCGCGCCGCTGGTCAAGCAGGAGCTGGACAAGGTCGATCACTCGGTGCGCCACCAGTTCCATCGCGCCAAGCGCCTGCTGTCGCGGGAGACCAGCCTGCTGGAAGAGCGCCACCATGCGCGTATCCAGAACATGCTGGAGCACAGCCAGGCCCTGAAAGTGATCTACGAAAAGCGCCTGGCGCTGCAGCAGATCTGGGCCAAGACCAGCTCCAACGGCCACGACATGCTGGCGGCGATCAAGGACTGGGTCCACGAAGCCGAGGCCAGCGGGATCCAATCGCTGCGCGACTTCGCCAGCCAGTTGAAAACCTACTCGCTGCGTCCCGCCAGCCTCTGACGCTGGCCCGTTCACCTGCCATGGCAAGCCCGGCTGCCGTGGCGGGTGGGCTTCGCTGCCCTCCCCGCCCCATGAGCTCCAGCCCGTCCTCCGCGCCACCGTGACCGCCCAGCGGCTGCCGGCTCCCAGACCGCGGCAAACGGGAACTTCGTCGCCAATCCCCTATCTCAAGCAACACTTCGCCATCCAGGCGGGCTTTCCGTGGCCGCTTCGTTTCCCGAGCGGCGAGCGCTTTGAGATCGGTGCCGATGGTCAACAAGAACCCACAACTCCCATCCGCTTTTCCCCAGTGGCCCGAGGCCGCGCAAACCCTGATGGCGCTGATGCATGCCCAGGGCGAGGTCGCCCGGCTGACAGAACGCGAACAGCTGTTCAGCTCGTTGCTGGTCAGCGTCAATGCCGTGCTCTGGGCCTTCGACTGGGAAGCCCGCCAGGTGCTGTATGTCAGCCCGGCGTATGAACGCATTTTCGGCCGCTCCGCCGGCCTGCTGCTGGCCGACGCCAACGAATGGCGCGACAGCGTCTACCCCGACGACCTCGAATACGCCGAGCGGACCCTGGCCCAGGTGCTGGAAAAAGGCGCGGTGGAAGACCGCGAATACCGCATCATCGATGCCCAGGGCCAGGTCCGCTGGCTCAGCGACAAGTGCTTCATCAATCGCAATGCCGCCCCCGGGGACCGGGTGATTATCGTCGGCCTGGCCGAGGACATCACCGAGAAAAAGCACCTGGAAACCGAGCTGCAACGCCTGGCCACCACCGACGTGCTGACCCAGAGCAGCAACCGCCGGCACTTCTTCGAATGCGCCAACCGCGAATTCGAGCAGGCGTGTCAGCAAGGCACGCCGCTGGCCTTCCTGCTGCTGGATATCGATGACTTCAAGGTGGTCAACGACACCTACGGCCACCCCGAGGGCGATAACGTCCTGCAACGCATCGCCGAGACCGGCCGCGCGACCCTGCGCCGTGGCGATCTGTTCGGGCGTATCGGTGGCGAGGAATTCGCCGCCCTATTCCCCGGTTGCGCCCCGGACATGGCGCGCCAGGTTGCCGAACGCCTGCAGCGGGAAATCCAGCGCCTGACCTTCAACCATGGCGAGGAGCAGTTCAGCATCACCGTCAGCCAGGGCCTGACCAGCCTCACCGCCGACGACGAAAACCTCGACAGCCTCTTCGCCCGCGCCGACGCGGCGATGTACGAAGCCAAGCGCCAGGGCAAGAACCGGATCGTTTCGGGGTAGGTCGCAACTGCAACCCACCGTAGCCGCTGCCGAGGTACGGGGGGTCATGAATTGGCCAAACGCAATAAGAGCTGCGAAAAGAGGTACTGCGAAAGCTCAGCACCTCAGCCGGCTGCGCACCTGTAGCCGCTGCCGAGCAACGCGAGGCTGCGAACGATGGCGCAGCCATCGCAAAGCAGGCTCCGCGTTACATCAGGTACACCGCGTGCGCTGGTTTTGCGGCGGCTGCGCCGCCGATCGCAGCCTCGCAGGCTAGGCAGCGGCTACAGGATTGCGCGGCGTCCTCACGCTTCTCGCGTATCGGTTTTACGCAGGCGAACCAGCTCCGGCAGGCCGATCTTGAGCAGGCGCGCGGTCTTGCTGTCGGCCAGCTCTTCGAGGCCCTCGGATGGCCGCAGGCGGGCGAGCTGGGCGGAGAGGTTCATCACCAGGGCCTCGCGGGAATAAACCCCGCCACCGAGCTGGTAGGCCGAGGCAATCAGCTCGCGCAGCTCCAGCGGCAGGCGCCAGCGGGTGCGCAAGGCCGAACCATAGGCCGCGCCGAACTGTGCCAGGGCATCGCCGATCTCTTCCATGTCGTCCAGCGCGCCACCGGCCTGCTTCCACTCTTGCAGGCAACGCAGCAGCGCCAGGTCCCCCAGGCGATGCAGCATGCCGGCGCAATAGCAGCGCTCCTGGTCCAGGTCCAGCAAGCGGGCCAGGGTCCGGCCGTATTCCGCGGTGTGCAGCGACAGCTCCCAGTAACGCTCGGCGTAATCGCCCAGGGCCGGGTCGCTCAGGCGCGCGCTGCGCTTGAGCGCCAGGCCGAGAATCAGGTTCATGCTCTGCCCGGTACCCAGCCGGTGGAGGGCCTGGGCCAGGGTCTGCACCGCGCTGCCATGGTGCTGGGCGGCGCTGTTGGCCGCGGCGATCAGCACCGCGTTGATCTGCGGGTCGGTACGCACCTCTTCTTCCAGCAGCTTGAGGTCGAGACCGTCGGGGTTGAGGCTGCGCTTCACCGCCAGTTGCACATCGGCGAGCAACGGCGCGCCGTCGGCCAGCTCGCGGCGGCGCTCGAGAAAGGTCCACAGGGTCATGCCCGGCGCCAGGGTCGGCACCTCGCACGACACTTCCTGGCCGGGGTCCAGCAGCAGGTCCTGCAGGCGCTGGGTCAGGCCTTCCATGTTCAGCGGCTTGGTCAGGTAGGCCGTCGGCGCCAGCGGCAGGGCTTCGCGCACGCTGGCGCTGTCGTTGCGGCTGCTCATGAGGATGAACGGCAGCACCGGGTTGCGCTTGCGCTGGCGCACGCTGCGCAGCAGGCCCAGGCCGTCGACACCGGGCAGCTCCCAGTCGGCAATCACCAGGTCATAGGGGTTTTCGGCCAGCAGCTGCAGGGCTTCCTGACCGTCGGCGCACACGTCCAGCCGCGCGTCGCAACGTACATTCAACAACACCTGCTTGAGCAAATCGCGCGACCAAGGGTCCGCCTCGGCAATCAACACTCGCGGTACAGCGGGTAAATCCACAGCAGTCATGCAGCACGCTCCCTGGGCAATCCTTTGCACCTTAGTCAATGCCGAGCCTTCCATACAGCGCAAATGCACTGCGCAGCCTCTATCGGCACAAAAAAACCCGCCGAGGCGGGTCTTTTTGTCAATCAGGTCACAGGCGGGATCAGAGTTCGGAGAAGCACTCTTCGATGATCGCCAGGCCCTTGTCCAGCTGCTCGTCCGGCGAGGTCAGCGGAACCAGCACGCGCAGGACGTTGCCGTAGGTGCCGCAGGACAGCAGGATCAGGCCCTTGTCGCGCGCCTTGGCAACAACCTGTGCCACGGCGGCCGCGTTCGGCTTGTGGCTGTCGCCGTTCTCGAACAGCTCGACCGCGATCATCGCGCCCAGGGCACGCACGTCGCCGATTACCGGGTACTTGGCCTGGATGGCCTTGAGGCCGGTCACCAGACGCTCGCCGACCGCCTTGCAACGGTCCAGCAGGTGCTCTTCCTCGAACACTTCCATCACGGCCAGGGCCGCGGCGCAGGCGATCGGGCTACCGGCGTAGGTGCCGCCCAGGCCGCCTGGCGCGATGGCGTCCATGTATTCGGCCTTGCCGCAGACACCGGCCAGCGGGAAGCCGCCAGCGATGGACTTGGCGAAGGTGGTCAGGTCGGCGGCAACGCCCATCTGCTCCATGGCGAAGAAGGTGCCGGTACGGCCAGCGCCGGTCTGCACTTCGTCGGCGATCAGCAGGATGCCGTGCTGGTCGCAGAGGGCGCGCAGACGCTTCATGAACTCTTTAGGCGCGACGTAGAAACCGCCTTCGCCCTGTACCGGCTCGATGATGATCGCGGCGATGTCACGTGGCTCGGCATCGTTCTTGAAGATGCGCTCGATGCTGGCGATCGAATCGTCGATGCTCACACCGTGCAGCTCGTTCGGGTACAGCGCGCGGAAGATGCCGCCTGGCATCAGGCCCATGCCGGCCGAGTAAGGCACGACCTTGCCGGTCAGGCCCAGGGTCATCATGGTGCGACCGTGGTAGGCGCCGGTGAAGGCGATCACGCCGGCGCGGCCAGTGGCGGCACGGGCGATCTTCACCGAGTTTTCCACGGCTTCGGAACCGGTGGTCACCAGCAGGGTTTTCTTGGCGAAATCGCCCGGCACCTTGGCGTTCACTTTTTCGCACAGTTCCACGTAAGGCTCGTAGGCCAGGACCTGGAAGCAGGTGTGGGTCAGCTTGTTCAGCTGCTCGGTCACCGCGGCGACGATTTTCGGGTGCAGGTGGCCGGTGTTGAGTACGGCGATACCGCCGGCGAAGTCGATGAACTCGCGACCTTCAACGTCGGTTACCGTGGCGTTCTTCGCGGAGTCGGCGAAGATCGGGTGAATCTGGCCAACACCGCGCGGTACGGCGGCTTCACGGCGTTTCATCAGGGATGCGTTGGTCTTGCTCATAGTGTCCTCATTCGCCGCTCATCGGTCGGCGTGGTTCAAGGATGACGTGGCGGGGAGGCAACCGCGGCAGCATGCGATGATCGACTGCCCCGGCTATCCCGGCCACTACTGAAATATCGTTTACAGCACGCCAGGGGACAGCGCTCTCGTGCCCCTGGCGTTTAAAACCATGCCTTGGCGCGGGTATCAGATGCCCAGGCAGAGGTATTTGATTTCCAGGTAATCCTCGATACCGTACTTGGAACCTTCACGGCCCAGGCCCGAGGCCTTGATACCGCCGAACGGCGCGACTTCGTTGGAGATCAACCCGGTGTTGACGCCGACCATGCCGTATTCCAGGGCTTCGGCCACACGGAACACACGGCCCAGGTCGCGAGCGTAGAAGTACGAGGCCAGGCCGAACTCGGTGTCGTTGGACATCGCGATCACTTCGGCTTCGTCCTTGAAACGGAACAACGGCGCCAGCGGACCGAAGGTTTCTTCCTTGGCCACGGCCGCGTCTTTCGACACGTTGACCAGGATGGTCGGCTCGAAGAAGTTGCCTTCCATCGGCTTGCCACCGGCCAACAGGGTCGCGCCTTTGCCCAGGGCGTCGGCGATGTGTTCCTGGACCTTGGCCACGGCTTTTTCGTCGATCAGAGGACCTGTGGTGGTGCCTTCTTCCAGGCCGTTGCCGATTTTCAGCTTGGCCACCGCGACCTTGAGCTTCTCGGCGAAGGCGTCGTAGACCGAATCCTGGATGTACAGGCGGTTGGCGCAGACACAGGTCTGACCGTTGTTGCGGTACTTGGAGATGATCGCGCCTTCGACGGCCTTATCCAGGTCCGCGTCGTCGAACACGATAAAGGGCGCGTTGCCGCCCAGCTCCAGGGAAACCTTCTTGATGTCCTTGGCGCATTCGGCCATCAGCTGGCGACCGATTTCGGTCGAGCCGGTGAAGGACAGCTTGCGCACGATCGGGTTGCTGGTCAGCTCGCCGCCGATGTCGCCGGCGCTGCCGGTGACCACGCTCAGCACGCCTTTCGGAATGCCCGCGCGGTGCGCCAGCTCGACCAGGGCCAGGGCCGAGAACGGGGTCTGCGAGGCCGGCTTGATCACCATGGTGCAACCAGCGGCCAGGGCCGGGCCGGCTTTACGGGTGATCATCGCCGCCGGGAAGTTCCACGGGGTGATGGCCGCGGTCACGCCGATCGGCTGCTTGATCACGATCAGGCGCTTGTCCGGCTGGTGGCCGGGAATCACGTCGCCGTAGATGCGCTTGGCTTCTTCGGCGAACCATTCGATGAAGGAGGCGGCGTAGGCGATTTCGCCCTTGGCTTCGGCCAGTGGCTTGCCCTGCTCCAGGGTCATCAGGCGACCGAGGTCGTCCTGGTTTTCGATCAGCAGCTCATACCAGCGACGCAGCTTGGTCGCCCGCTCCTTGGCGGTCAGCGCGCGCCAGGCCGGCAGGGCCTTGTCGGCGGCTTCGATGGCACGACGGGTTTCGGCAGCGCCCATCTTCGGCACGGTGCCGAGGATTTCGCCCGTGGCCGGGTTGTTCACTTTGATGGTCTGGCCGTTATCCGCGTCGACCCAAGCCCCATCGATGAAGGCTTGCTGGCGGAACAACTGGGCGTCTTTAAGCTGCATGTCGGTTTCCTTAACAGCACCGCGCGGGGCGGAGCGAATTGTGATTGTTGAAAGGCGCCTTGACAGGCTGCCGTCAGGAAAAACTGTTACCGGGCTCAAGCACAGAAATAGCGCCTGTCAGAATAGACGGGCGGATCGGCTCTCAGACAAGAGCGTTTGAAATCTCAAACGAATCCTAGGGTCAACCAGGGGACAGGGCAATAGGCTGTTCGAAAAAAAGAACGAAAACGCCGCTTTGGCAGAATCTTTCGGATCAACGACACCGTCCCTGCGATTGCCCCCTCTGTAGGAGCGAGCTTGCTCGCGATGGCGGCCTGGCGGTCGACATGGGTGTCGAATGGGCGTTCTTTATCGCGAGCAAGCTCGCTCCTACAGGGGGGTGGGCGTGCCAAACGCAAAAAACCCCGCAGCCGGAAGGCTGCGGGGTTGTTCCAGGGCCAGGCCTTAGGTGAACGACTTGAGGATCGTCAGCAGGCTGGCGAGGTTGTCGCCGACACCGCCCTGGGCCATTTTTTCGGTGGCCGCCGCGCCTGCGGTGGTGTTGACGCTGTAGATCTGCATCACGCCCTGGTTGGTCGCCGCCTGGGCCAGGGTGTTTTGCTGTTGCTGGGCCGAGACCGAGTTCTGGAACAGGATCGCTACGGATTGCCCCAGGGACTGGTAGATGGTGCCCATCGACATGGCCGGCGCTTCGGCCACGACCTTGACGTTGGTCTGGGTCACGGCGTCGGTGATTTGCGGACTGACTGTACTCATAGGTGAAACTCCTTATTTCAAGAAAGAACAACTTCCGTTAGCGCTCGCCCGATCAAGGGTTGAACGATTTGAGGACTGTCAGCAGGCTGGTCAGGTTGTCGGCCACGCCGCCCTGGGCGACTTTTTCGGTCGCCGCCGCGCCGGCGGTGGTATCGACGCTGTAGATCTGCATCACGCCTTGGTTGGTGGCGGCCTGGGCCAGGGTATTTTGCTGCTGCTGGGCGGAAACAGCGTTCTGGAACAGAATCGCCGTGGCCTGGCCCATGGACTGGTAGATGGTGCTCATCGCCATCGCTGGGGATTCGGCCACCACTTTGACGTTGGTCTGGGTGACCGCGTCGGTAATTTGCTCGTTGACTAATGGCATGGTTCAACTTCCTTTGTTTAGTACACGGCGGGTTCCGTGTTAACCAATGAACGTGGCAAAACACAGGCTGTGAACGAGCAAATGCTCAAGGGTCCTCCGGCGCGTCGCCTGCCTGGTCGATACGGGAAAGCACCGCCTCGACCTGCTGCACCAGCCCCAGCATCCGCGCTTGCACGGCTTCCTCGACGGTCTGGCGGATCAGTTGGTTCTGCGCGCTGCTGAGCATCCGCACAGGCTCCTCCGGCGCATCGATAACCGTCGCCTGTTGCTTGGCCGCCAGCCACTGGCGGATCACCGCTTCGCGCTGCTGAGGACTGCCCAGCAGGCTGCTTTCGCTGACCCTGGCCTGCTCCATCAAGTCGCGGGTGCGTTGTCTCTCGCTCTCGATCAGGTGCTGGGTCTGGTTGAGCACCCGCTCCATGACACCCGTGCGCGGCTCGCTGCGCATCCAGGCTTCGAGAATCTGCTTTTCGCCCGGGGACAGGCTCAGGTTGAGCGCATCGGCCAATTGATAAAGACTCGCTAGCGAGTCGGAATTTTCCTGGGGCATCTCGGCCTCCTCCTTGCTCATTAAAGAACGTGCTGCTGCCCAGTCCCGGTGGGGCTCCGGGACCGGGTGCTCATGACGCCAGGACGGCGTGACTCAGGACGGCGGCGCGCCGCGATTGGCCAGGGTGTTGCTGTACTTGGCGATGCTCTCGTCGATCTTGTCGATGGCAATACCCGCCGCTGTCGCCTCCAGGGCGCCGGCGGCCGCGGCAACGGCGGCGGCCGCCCCCACCAGCAGATCGGTGGCCAGGGCGCCCAAGGCGTCCTCGGCGGCTTTTTCGGGATGGTTCTCGACGATGTTTTTCGTCATCTGCTCGAGCAATACCGCCTGGGCCGCCAGCGCCAGCTTGCTGACCCCGTCGAAATAGCCCGCCGCCGATTGCGCGACCAGGCCGGCGGCCTGGCTGATCATCATGTCCGGGGCAATGGCGATCTGCGCCGGGGCGTAGCTGAAGGTCTGCGCGTTGGTGAACTGCACCGCCTCGACGATCTGGCTGTTCAGCGCATCGGTGCTGCCGGTCGGCGGCGCCGCGACCTGGACCATCATGTAGTCGTTCATGCGGTCCATCACCGTGCGCGGCGACTTGCTGGGAGTACTCGGTGGCGGGGAGTCGCCCGCTGGGGTGGGATCGGCAACCTGGGGCCCCGCAGCCGTAGGCTCGGCGGCTTCGGGATTGCTCGGCCTGGGATTGCGCGGTTCGGTATCGCTTGGCTTGGGATCAACCGCCTCGGGGTCGGTCGCCGACGTGGCGTCAGTCTCCGGCTCGACGGCGGCAGCGGGTTTTTTCTTGAACCAGAACATGAGGCATCTCCCCAGGCGTCAAGGCTTCTCGCCGATCTGCATGATCAGCGACACCGCCTTGGAGATCACCGCATTGGAGATCTGATTCAACGCCTGCTGGCTGTTGACCGCGTTCTGCAGGGACAGCCCCGCCGAATGACTGGCCACCTGGTACAGCGAGGCAATGGCCTGGGCCGGCGCCTCGGCCACCACCTTGACGTTGGTTTGCGTTACAGCGTCGGTAATCTGGCTGTTGACCTCTGGCATACATCTCTCCTTGATGGAAGGCGCCAGCGCAGGCGCGCTGACGGTGAACTCGTCGACGGTTTCAGGTGCTCATGACACAAGAACGCCCGGCATCCACGGCTGTGAACGCAAAAGCGCTGTCAACGCAGCGCCGCCCGCAGCAACTGCACGCGCTTGCGCACCAGGGGCTGGGCGATGCCCAGCTCGGCGGCGATCTGCGGGTACGGCAATTCCTCGACAAAGCGCATTTCAAACAACCGCCGCTGGAGCAATGGCAGTTGCTCCACGCGATTGCCCAACTGCACCAGTCGTTCGAACCGCTCGGTGTACTCGAACACCGATAGGCAAGGCGCGGCGAGAAGGGCCTGGTGATCGTGCTCAAGGTCGATCGAATGATCGAATAGCTGCCCTTCACGCTTGCTGCGCCGCAGGCTGTCGAGAAACACATGGTCCAGCACCAGAAACAGAAAACCCTGCGGCTCTCGTATGCGTTCCGGGGAACGCCTGAAGAACAGCAGGGCTTTCACGGCCGTGTTGGACAGCCACTCCTGGGCCAGGGCCAGGTTGCCCCTGGCTCTCCGGTTGGCCCGGCGCATCAGCTCGGGGTACACCGCTCGCCAGCTTGCCTCGAACAACCGATCGACCGCCGCCACTTCACGAAAAGATCCCATCGCCAGCACTCCCTGTGCATTCCTTGATGAGTCGACAGTCTCTGATCGCGCAGCAGGCGTTCGCTGTTACCTGGGGAACAGTTGGACAATTAATTCAGCGAGCAGGCCTTGCGCCGTAAATGCTCGACATCGTTGATCACCAGGCGGCCGCTCTGGCAACTGATCACCCCCGAACGCCGCCACAGCTGCAACTGCACATTGAGCTTCGGCCGACTGGTGTTGAGCATCGAAGCCAGGATGCCCTGGTTGCGCGGCACCGCCGCACAGGTCGCCGGGGCCAGCTCGAAGTCATCGATATTGGCCAGCAGGAACCGCGCCAAACGCGACTCCAGGCGATGCAGGCAAACCAGTTCGAGCAACTCCAGGATCTTCATCAGGCGGGTCATCAGCAGCATCAGGACCCGCTGCCAGAACAGCGGTTCGTCGTACAGCGCCCGGAAATGCCGCCGCCCCAACAGCAGCACCCGGGTCGGGCCACAGGCGAAGGCCGAGGTTTCCCGGGCGTGGCCCTCGATCAGCGCCGACTCGCCCACCACCTGGCCGACGCCGGCGCTGCCGACAATCTGCTCGCGCCCGTCCGGGCCATGAATCACCGAATACACCTGCCCTTCGGCGACCAGCGCGATGAAGTCCAGCGCCTCGCTCTTGAGGTAGAGCACCTCCCGGTCACTCAACGAGCGCTCCACGGCATGGGTGGCCACATAACGGATCAATGTGTCCGGCAGCCCCCTGAACAGGTCAGAGCGTGCCAGCAGAGTCTGACGCAACGAAAAATCGAGCATTACCGCGCCTTTTGAATGCATGCGTTCGCCTTGACTGGTAGGAAATCGCTGCGCGAGCACGCAGCGGTTAGAGCGCTTGAAGCCATAGAGCAAAGCAAACAAAGGGACGTCCGAGGGGAGGACTTGTGAATGGGGCGAGGGGGCTTGCGGGTATCGCGAAGGACAAGATAAACAACGAGGCGACGACCAATCATCACGCGAAAAAAAACCGCATGGACGCCCCAAGCCGACATGGGTATGATGTCGCCCGCACTGCACTCGTAGCTCAGCTGGATAGAGTACTGCCCTCCGAAGGCAGGGGTCGTGGGTTCGAATCCCGCCGAGTGCGCCAGCTAGAAACGCAAAAGCCCCAGGTCGCATGGCCTGGGGCTTTTGCGTTTCCATCCGTTGAGTCGATCGAAGAATCACCGAGGCGTGTGCCGACCCACGCCTCGCGGACAGGAGGTCCCGATGCTGCGCCATCCTTTGCTCAACCAGCCCTACCAGCCGGACCTGCGTTCCTGGATCGGCGGTTTCATCGGCTATGACATGCCCCCGGCCCTGGATGCCGAGCTGAGCCGCTACGACCCCAACGACCCTGATGATCGCGAGCACCTGATCCGCCATTACTGCCTGGCGCGCTTCAACGCCCGGGAGAATTTCCGTCACCGGCAGCGGTTGGTGGAGGTCCTGCAAGCGGCCCTGGACGACCCGGATTTCGACTTCCAGAAGGTTTGGGAGCCCATTGAAGACGACTACGAATACGATCAATGGCCCGCCGGCTGGCCGGCACAGATCGACGACAGCCGGGACTTCTTCCAGCGCCTGCTCCTGGCGGCCCGGCAGCTGTGGCACGACGATCTGACCCGCGCCCGGTTGCCGTCCCTGGCCGAATGCCGGGCGATTCCGGCGCGGGATCGCGGCTCCCGCGACTGGCTGTTCAGCGTCGATAATCCCCAAGCCTGGAAAGTCCTATTCGACGTAGCGGCCACGCCCTACGACCTGCACACCCCGGGACCACAATTCCAGGGCGAGCAACTGAGCCTGCCGTTGGCGGGCGCATTGCATCGCCAGTCCCTGCCGTCCACCTGGCCGGCCAGCCAGGCGCTGACCCACTGCCGCCTGGACCTGAAGATCCAGGGCATCAGCGAATTGCACGTCAGCGGCACGCGTTTCGACGGGCGTATACGCACCCAGCTCACGCGCTTGCAGCCTGGTTATTACCTGCGCCTGGACATCGGCTTCGACTGCGTCATCGAATGCGTGGCGCAGTCCGTCGGCATCGCCAACGTCCAGGGCTCACGGGAGGAAGAGCGGCATGAACAGCAACTTTGAACGGGCCCTGGCGCGCCAGGAGATACCGCAGTTCTTTCGTGGCCAGGGCGAGTACCTGACCCGGGACGGCGATTGGGACGAGCACCTGTTCTGCATCAACTGGCCGGGGATATTCGCCTACCTGCGCGATAACGCCGACGGCGAGCAGCAGTTGAGCGCCAGCTTCGAGCTGTATGTGTACAGCATCGAGGAAAGCTTCGAGGACTGCTTCGGCCTGCGGGAAAACCTGTTCGGCTATTACTCGACCCGGGCTCGCTGGGCGCCCGCCAGCACCGATCTGCTGGCGCAGCTGCCAGCACCTTGCCGACGACGGATAGTCCAGCGCCTGAGCTGGTATCGCTGGCAACTGGAAAACCACGCCCGGCTGCTGCCGGAGCGGGCCCGGCGCATGGCCGAGGACGGTGCCGCCACCGAGTTCATCGACCTGCCCGCTTCGCCCTACGCCTGAACGCGCCTGCCACCGGCCGGTGGCAGGGCTACCGCCCTCAGATATTCCACTGCCGCCCACCCAACCTGCGTTTTTTCTACCTTGAGCTCTCCCCCCACAATCAGCCCCGCCCCGAAAGCCCTTTAGGTGTCTCCAATCTTTTTTGCGATGATGCCTCCCCTGATGCCATTCACGCGCCCGGCCCACTGCCGAGCGCATACACAGTGTTTCTCGCCAGACTCATGGAAGACCCCAAACGATGAATATCCCGAACCTTTCCGGCAACACCGCGCCGTCGCACCAGGCGCGTTATTACTACGGGCCCAACTACAAGAAAATGACCCTGGCGGGCCTGGTCTTCGGCGGGCTTTCGCTGTTCGCGGTATTCGGCACACCCAGCGAGAACAACAGCGTGATCCGGCTGATAGAGGCCCTGGGGCTCAATGGGCATCTGGTCATGCAACTGCTTGGCGTCGTGGGCGTGGCCATGACCGTCGCCGTTGCCGGTGCGCTGATCTTCCTGCGCGGTGCCGGCAATCGTTATGTAGTGCTGACAGATAAGAAGCTGGTGGCCCCGGTCAGTAATTTCAGTTCGAAGATCCGCGAGATTCGCCTGATCAATATCTCGGACGTCGAGCTGGTGGAGGTCTTCAACCAGCGTTTCATCCGCGTCCAGCACAGCGACGGCAAGATGGAACTGGTGGAGAACATGTTCAAGAACCAGGAACTGTTCTACGACTGCTACAAGGCGATTGCCCTGGCCATCGAGGCCAAGGGCCAGAACGTGAAACGCGCGCCCGCCCGCAAGTAACCGCGCCGGGTTTCAGCCTGGCGTCTGCCGCTGCGGCGCCGCTTCATCGTGATCCGCGGCAGGCTGGGCCTGCTGCGGGTCTTCATCTTCTTCATCGGCCTCGAGCAGAAAGTCCTTGCGACTCTCCTTGATGGCCTGGCGGATATCCGCGCCCTTGGTCGGGCAATTCAGCAGTGCAGCGATACGGTCGATGCGTGGCGCCATGGCCAGCCTCTCACTTTCAGGAAACTGCCTCGATAGTGCGCGTTTTCGTGGTGCCAGGCCATTACTTGCGCGCGTTTTGCCCTCAGGGTTGCTGCAAGGCCTCCAGGCGCTCGGCAATTTCCTCGTCGGGGAAGCGCTGCTTCAGGGCGATGATGTACTGGTCGGCGACCTTGTCCTGGCCGGTCTTGCGCAGCCGCAATACCTCGCGCAGGGCGTCGTCGAGGATCGACTCCGACGCATGGCGTTCAACCGGCTCCTTGCCCTGCTCCTTACCCGGGAATGACGCCAGGTGCCCCAGGGACTCATAAGGCTTGGCGGTGAAGGCTTGCGTGTCATGGACCAACGGCAGGCCCGCCCCGGGTGCCGCGGGAGCGGGTGCCGACAAGGCGCCGGCGGCCGCCTCCGGCGTCGCGGCCAGTTCGAAGCGGTTCGATTCCTCCATGGTTGATTCCGCACGGGCGGATTCCACAGGAGCAGCGCCAACGGGCGCGGACTCGGCCTGGCGCCGTGCAAGCTGCGGGGCAGCGGCCTTTGCCACGGGTGCCGGCGCGGGAGCGAATGCCTGGCTCGGTGCCGGTTCTGGAGAGCGCTGCAACACGCCCAGCAGCAGGGTCACGCCGAACAGACCGGCGAACGCCACTTGCCAGCGCGGCTGGCGGCACAGATCGAACCAGCGTTGCCACAGGGACGGCCGGGGCGCCGGGGCTTCGCGGCGGGCCGTGGCCATGATCAGGGCGTCGAGGCTGGCCGGCGGCTCGCCATGGCTGTGCTGGCGAATATGCTCGAGCATGCGCTCTTCTTCAGTAGGGGGAAGCTGTCGGGCGTCAGTCATGTCAGTACCTCCTCGGCCAGGAGCCGACGCAGTTTTTTCAGCGCATAACGGAAACGGCTTTTCACCGTTTCCAGCGGCGTATCGGTAAGGCTGGCGATCTGCGGCAACTCCAGTTCGCCGTGGGCGCGCAGCAGGAACACCTCGCGCTGGTCGGCGGGCAGATCCTGCAAGGCGGCGTCGATGCGTTGCCGTTCACGGCTCAGGCTCAGGTGTTGTTCCGGGCCGCTAGCGTCATCGGCCAGATCGTGCAGTTGCTCGTCGTAGCTGTCGTGCAGCGGGTTGCGCATGCCGTGCTTGCGCCAGTGGTCGATCAGGCGATTGCGGGCGATCTGGTACAGCCAGGTACGAAAGCTGGCCCGGCCCTGTGGCGCACTGGTGGTGCGGATCAGGCTGAGCCAGGTGTCCTGGTAGACCTCGTCGGTCAGCTCGGCCTTGTCGCACAGGCTCAGCAGGAACCGGTACAACCCCTGGCGATGCCGCTGGTAGAGGACCTCGAAGGCAGCGCTGTCGCCCGCGCGATAACGCGCCAGCAGCGTTTCGTCGCTGCTGGCGGGCTCTGGTCGATTCGCCGCAGGCATAGTCGTGCTGAACTCCTTCTGGTGGCTCGTCATGACGTTACTCACGGCGGCTCAACGCCTCCCCGGAACGGCCCGGCTGATTCGCCGGAGCGGCAGTCTGCAGGCTCTGCGCCAGTTCCACCAGTTGCACGAACTCGCCGCGCAGGCCGAAACGGTCTTCGCCCTTGGCGCCGCGGGCCAGGGCAACGGTGTCCTTGAGGCCGAAGTCGCCGGTGTAACGAGCGTCCTTGAGCTGCTGGGCGAACGCCGCCACGGCTGCGGCAAATCTTAGATCATCGCTGGCCTGGACGAGTTTGCCGTGCTGTTGCGACGCCAGGATCGGCCGCTCGATCAGCCGGCTGCTGCCGCCTTGCGGCGCCTGGTAGCGCACCCGCAGCATGGCCAGCTCGTCGTCCTTGATGTTCGATTCCGACAACGCCTGGGCCTGGCCGTAACGCAGCGGCTCCAGCCAGCCCTGCTCGCCCTTGGGCACGATTTCATACAGCGCGGTGACCGTATGCCCGGCGCCGATCTCGCCGGCATCGACCTTGTCGTTGTTGAAGTCCTCGCGTTTCAGCGCGCGGTTCTCATAACCCAGCAGGCGGTATTCGCTGACCTGGGCCGGGTTGAATTCCACCTGCAGCTTCACGTCCTTGGCCACCACCGCCAGGGTCGAGCCGAGCTGGTCCACCAGGACTTTGCGCGCCTCGCGCAGGTTGTCGATGTAGGCGTAGTTGCCATCGCCGGCGTCGGCCAGTTGCTCCATCAGGTGCTCGTTGTAGTTGTCCACGCCAAAACCGAGGGTGGTCAGCGACACACCGCTTTTACGCTGCTCGACGGCCATCTGCTTGAGACGGTCGAAGTCGCTGATGCCGACGTTGAAGTCGCCATCGGTGGCCAGCAGGATGCGGTTGATGCCGTTCTTGATGAAGCCTTGCCGGGCCATCTGATATGCCAGTTGGATGCCCGAGGCACCGGCGGTGGAGCCGCCCGCCGTCAGTTGCTCGATGGCGTTGCGGATCTTCGCCTTGTCGCGCCCGGAAGTGGGCTCCAGCACCACCCGCGATTCACCGGCATACACCACCAGCGACACCCGGTCCTGTTCGCGCAACTGGTCCACCAGCAGCTTGAGGGTGCTTTGCACCAGTGGCAGGCCCTCGCGGCGATCCATGGAACCGGACACGTCCACCAGGAACACCAGGTTGGCCGGCGCCAGCTCGGCGACGGCGCGATCCGAAGCCTTGATGCCGATGCGCAGCAGACGGGTGTGGGGGTTCCAGGGCGACGGCGCGATCTCGGTGGTCACGCCAAACGGCGAGCCGTCGCCGGGCAGGGCGTAATCGTAGGGGAAGTAATTGACCAGTTCTTCCAGGCGCACCGCGCCTTCCGGCGGCAGGCTGCCCTGGTTGAGCAGACGCCGGACGTTGGCGTAGGCACCGGTATCGACATCGACGCTGAAGGTCGAGACCGGAGCCTGCGCCACGCTGTGGATCGGGTTGTCCGGCAGGTTCTGGTACTGCTCCCGCGGCTCGGCGCGATAACCGGCGGGCAGAGATTCGCGCGTCATCATCGAGGCGTGCCTGGGTGCCGGGGCGAGCGCCTTGGCGTTGTTGTATCCGGCCAGGATCACATCGGCGCGCGGGGCCTCGCTCGACGAGGGCACGGCGGCCTGCGGCTCTACCGCCTCCGGGGCGGGCAAGGCAGCGCCCCGGGTCTCAGGCGAGGACGGGCCGCAACCGGCCATGGCCAACAGCAACCCTGCGGCGCACCCCTGAACGGCGGGGCGAAGGTAGTACGGAGGAAGGAACATGGGGGCTGACCTCGGGGGAAATTGATCCATTCCCCCCTTCAGACGAAGCCCCTTGGCGATTCGGGTTAAGCCCCGGAAAAAATTTTTCCTTAGCGCAGGTAGCGCCGCACCACGCTGCTGTTACGCAGCACGTGGCCGTTGATCTTTTCCAGCAGCTGGGCGCGGGTCAGGCCGGCCGGCAAGGCGTCGGGCGCCAGCTCCAGGGCGTAGATCTGGATGATGTAGTGGTGCGCGCTGTCGCCCACCGGCGGGCAAGGACCGACGTAGCCGGTGGTGCCTTTGCTGTTGGTGCCTCCCAGCCCTTCCAGGGTGCCCTTGGCCCCCGCGCCCGCGGCAATCTGCCGGGTCGTGGGCTTGATCCCGTAATGCACCCAGTGGTCGATACCCTGGCCTTTGGCGCCGTCCGGGTCGTGCATCACGATGGCGTAGCTGCGGGTGCCTTCCGGGCCGGCGGTCCAGGCCAGGGCCGGCGACAGGTTATGCCCGCCGCAGCCCTTGGCATCGCTGGCGCTGGCCGGGGTGAACAGGCGATTGTCCGAGACACCGGGCACGTTCAGGGTGAAACGCTCCTGGGCCTGGGCCGGCAACTGCAGGCACAGCAGGACGGCGCCGGCGGCCAGCCAGGTATTGAGAGAGGCAAAACGGGACATACGCGAGCACCTTCTGCGAATGGGTTCATCGGGGCCTGGAGACTATAGCTGCGCAGCGTTGCGCTTGAAGCTTGAAGCTTGAAGCTTGAAGCTTGAAGCTTGAAGCTTGAAGGCTGATTGAGCTTGAGCCGCCGTCGCTTGTAAACGAAAAAACCCCGGTTTTTTTTCAGCTCCGGGGCTTTTTTCGACGACCGCCGGGATTTTTACCCGGCCGCCCTGACCCTGCCACCTTCAACCAGCAGCCGAATCAGCGTTCCACGGAATCCGCCAGCAACGGCGGATGTGGCTGGCGCTCGGGGCTCAGGCGCAAGAAACCGGTGGTGACAAGGCTGATGCCGCCCTCCTCGTCGTTGTGCACCGTCATGGTCCCGGGCTGGCGCATGCGCGCAAAGTTGGCGGCACTGAGCTTGAAGCTTTCGCTCAGGCGCTGGTCGTCCAGCGCCGGCGACGGCAGGCGGCGCCGGGCAAAACCCTTGCTCTTGCGCTGCTGGTAGCGCGCCCAGAGGATCAGCACGGCGGCGTTGAGCAGGGCCACCCACAGGTAGGTCTGCAAAGTGCCCAGCGCTTCCAGCACACCGACCTCGATACGCGGGCCGTCGTGGGTGTCGATCAGCGGCCACAGGCCGCGTACCAGCAGGTACAGCAGGCCGATCCAGGCCAGCACGGTGAACGCCGCATCGACGATCACCAGCAATGGGCGTTGACGGGTTCTGATGATTTTCATCAGCGAGCCTCCTCTTCATCATCTATCGGCTTGATGCCACGGTCGGGGCTGACCCAGCGCGCACGCTTCTGGTGTTGGCTGAACAGCACCTTGGGGAAACTGACAAGCGTGGTGAACAGGCTGACGAGCCAGAACACCAGGGGGTACCAGACCACCCAGAACATGGTCTTGCCCAAACCCTTTTCATACCGGCGATCGATCAGGATGCTGACCGCGAACTGCAGCAGGCAGACCATCGCCAGCACCAGCCCGGTGAAGGCCGGCGGCATCAGGCGGTCGACGGCGATGGCCTCGGGCATGACGATGAAATGGCCGACGCCCCAGAAGATCACCGACAGCAGGAAGGTGAAGGCCCAGCCGGTGGACAGGCAGTATTCGAACAACAGCGGCCACAGGTAGCGGTGGCGCCATTGCCAGATCCCGCGGATGTTCTTGAACAGCACCTCGGCGCCCCCCTGGGCCCAGCGCAGGCGCTGCTTCCACAGGCCGCGCAGGGTTTCCGGCATGAGGATCCAGCACAGCGCCCGTGGCTCGTAGAAGATGCTCCAGTGATCGAGCTGCAGCTTCCAGCTGATGTCGATGTCTTCGGTGATCATGTCCGGGCTCCAGTAGCCGACCCGGTGCAGGGCCGAGCGGCGGAAGGCGACAATCACCCCGGAGACCGTGAAGATCCGCCCGAACACCCGCTGGGTACGCTTGATCAGGCCGATGATCGAGGAGAACTCGCCTACCTGGACCCGGCCCACCAGGGTCGAGCGGGTGCGAATCCGCGGGTTGCCGGTCACCGCGCCCAGGCGCGCATTCTCCAGCAGCGGCGCCACCAGGTAGGCCGCGGTGTTCGGCGCCAGCAGCGCGTCACCGTCGATACACACCAGGTATTCGCTGCGCGCCGCCACGGCGCCCATGCGCAGGGCCACGGCCTTGCCCTGGTTTTGTGCCAGGTGCACCACCCGCAGCCGCGGATCCTCCAGCGCCAGGGCGTCCAGCACTTGCGCGGTGTTGTCCTTGGAGCCGTCGTTGATCGCGATGACTTCGATGTTCGGGTAGTGCTGGGCCAGCGCCGCGTGGATGGTGTCGGCCGCGTTGTCGCCCTCGTTGTAGCAAGGGATCAGGATGCTGATCAGCGGCTCGCCCGCCAGCGCCGGCGGCAGGGTGTCGTCCTTCCAGGGCCAGTGGCGTTCCCAGTGCAGCCAGAAGTACAGGCCGCCGGCGATCCACAGGCCGGACATGAACAGCGGGTAGAAGAACACGAAGTCCATCAGGAACTGGCCGGTCACCAGGAAGATCAGGCCCAGCGGCACACCGAGGACAATCGCCAGGACGAGCAGGGCTAGCAGTCGATCCAACATGATTTAGGGATTCCACTTGGTGGAGAGCGCGGGACGGATGGTCTTCAAGTCCGGCGAGTTCTCGAGAAAGTTATCCGGGTAGTAGCCGAAGCTGGTCGCGCCCTGGCGCTTGAGCCGGCCCATCCAGTCGGCCATCTGCGCGGCGTCGATATCGCTCGCCGGTTTTTGCGCCCAGTCCCGGGCCTGCAGTTCGAAGACGGTACGGTTGAGCGCGCCGGGGCGTGCCTTGACCGTGGCCACCAGTTGCTCCAGCCAGGCGCCGGAAGCCTTGCGCGGCTGGCCCTCCATCAACGGCATGGCCATCGGCGCGGTCCAGTCGTAATTGGCGAGGAAGTCGTCGAGGTTCTGGGCGAACCAGGCTTCGCTCTGCGGGTTGAGCATCGGCTCGGCGAACAGGTTGCGCGCGGTCAGCACCTGCGGCCCGCGGATCGCCTTGACCTTGGCGGTCAGCTCATGGGTGAAGTCGATCAGGTAGCGGCTCTTGAAGCGGGTCCAGCGCTGCAGGGTCGCCGGATCGGCGCGCAAGGCGGCGATCGAACCGGGCAGGCCGTTGGCGACATAGGCGCGCAGGGCTGCGGGGCTGGCGTCTTCGAAGTCGGAGAACACCGCGTCGTCGTGGTAGAGGATGCCGTCCACCGAGGTCAGGCGCGCCACGTCTTCGTAGATCTCACCGATGATGCGCCGCACCCGCGGGTCGAACGGCGACAGGCGCCGGTACTGGTCGGGGTCGGGCGCAACCTGGCCGGTTTCCGGGTCCCAGCGGGTCACGCGTGGCAGGCTCGGGTCGAGGGCGAAACTCAGCACCGGCATCCAGGCGAACACCTTGACGTTGGCCCGGGTGCGCAGTTGCCAGGCGACCCGGTCGAAGATATCGGCGCGCACCGGCAGGTGGCGGTTGGCGAAGTACAGCGAGTGCACCAGGCCATCGCCCTTGGGGTCGGCGAAGGCTTGCAGGAACACGGTGTTGACACCCAGGTCGGCCATGCGCTGGACCAGCTTGCCGAGGTTGATTTCCTGCTGCTGCGGGTCCGGGTCGTAGACGTTGTCCAGGTCGACATGGGCCACGCGCATCGGGTTGCTGGCCTCGACGCCGACGATGCTGTTGGAGAAGTGGATGGCGTCCGGGTCCGAGGACACCAGGAAGCGCGGGCTGCTCATCAGGTTGTCGAGGGCATCGAGGCCGTCGTCTAGGGTCAGGGCCATGTCGTAGCCCTCCTCGCCCACCACCCGCAGCGCGGTGCCGTCGGCAGCGCCATAAGGCCAGACCCAGACCCGTGGGCTGTAGCCGGTGGCGGCGCGGATTTTTTTCGAGATCGCCGCCACGTCGCTGCGCAGGCGCGCCTCGAATTCGGCTTCGCTTTCATAGCGCCCGGTGCTGGCGTCATAGCGCCGGGTGGCGGCGGCCGGTTGCAGGTTGCCCTGGGGGTTGGCCAGCACGCCCTTGTGGTTGGCATCGGTGTGGGCGGCGATTTCCACCAGGCCGGAACGGGAGATCTCGCGGACCTGCTCCCAGGTCAGGAAGTCCGAGCGCTTGCGCGGGGTGCCGGCAAAATCCACCGGCTGGTTCAGCGGGGTATCGACCCACGCCCCCACCGGCGCCAGCAGGGCATGCCAGTTGTAGCTGCGCAGCACCGGCAGCACGCGGGTGTAGAAGCTCGCATAACCGTCGTCGAAGCTCAGCAGCACGGCCTTGGCCGGCAGCTCGGGGCCGCCTTTGCGCGCCGCCATGATCTGGTCCACGGTGACCGGCTGGTAGCCGTTCTCGCGCAGCCAGGCCAGCTGTTCGATCAGGCGTTCGGTGCGCACGGCCACCACCGCCTGGTCGGGGTCGCGGTCTTCGACGTCGTGGTAGGCAATGCCCAGCACGTGGTTTTTCGGCCACGGGGTTTCGCTGGCGGGCACCGGGCGTTGCGCCGGCGCCAGGAAATCCGCGGCGGGCTGGGCGCAGGCGCTGAGAATCAGGGCTCCCAGCAGGAGGATGCAACGGGTCATCGGAGGCATCTTCGGACTCTTCTAGAAGCGGTAGGTAAGGTCGAGGAGCAGGCGCAGGTCGGTTTCCCGGTCGCCGTCGTAAGGCCGGTTGAGCACGCTCAGGGCGGCACCGGCTTCGAACACGTCGTTCCAGGTCACGCGCTGGCCATAGCTGAGCAGGCCGATCGCCCCGGTGGAGTAATCGCGCTGGCTGTAGGTACCGGCGCCCACCTGGAACTGCTGGCTCCAGGAGGTTTCGTAGCGGTGATAGAGCACGTGGTTGACGTTCACCGTCGGCAGGACCGTGAAGTCCGACTTGGGGTTGAAGTAGGGCGTGTCTTCCTTGCTGTTGCGGCTGGCGCCGACTTCCAGGCCCAGGTCGACCTGTACGTGGGGCGTGGCATAGACGCCCTCGCGACCGGTGAGCACAGCTTCGAAACGGTTGTTGCCATCGCTGAAATGCGAGGGGCTCAGGGCCAGCCGCCATTCCCGGCTCTCGTTGGCCCGCCAGCGCACGAAGCCGCTGCCGCCATTGGCGTAGATGTTGCTGTTGAGCGCCCGCAGCGGCGTGTTGGCCGACAGGTATTCCAGGCTGGCGCCGTACTGCCAGTGATCGTCGATGTCGCGGGCCAGGGACAGCCGCGCGCCCTGCTTGTCGTCGAAGCCGTAGGAGTGGTTGGAGACTTCCGCCTCCAGGGTCATGTCGCGGGTCCGGCGCTCCACGCCGATCCGCTGCCAGCGGTGGTGCCCGGTGCCTTCCTGGAAGTCGCCGGTGGCATAGCCGAGGCCGCCGAACAGGCGCCAGTCTTCATTGATCGGCGGGCTGTAGAGCACCGTCTCGATGCCGAAATCCTTGCTCCCGGAAACCGCGCCGGCGCCGCTGTTGCCACCGCCGTAGCTCTTGCCGCCATAGGTCTCGACCCGCAGCTCGGCCATGTCGTGCACTTGGCGCTGGCGGGCCAGGCGCTGCACCTGACGGTTGTCGGGATAACGCTGCACCACGTCGTCGGTCAGGGCATCGAGCTGACGCCATTCCTGCAGGTCCTGGGCGGTGTGGCCCTGGGCAACCTCGAGGCCGACATCGCGCGGCGCCATGCTCTCGGTTTCCTTGAGCAGGCCCTCGGCGCGCCGCGGCCAGTCCCGGGCCTGGTACAGGTTGGCCTGGGCCACGCGCAGGCCGATATTGCCCGGCGCCTGGTCCACCAGGCTGGCCAGGCGCTGCTCGCTGCCCGGCAGGTCGGCGCTGTAGGTGCCGGACTGCGCGGCGAGCTGCTGGGCGTCCATCCATTCATCGTTGGGGTTGCCCACCGGCAAGCCCTTGAGCTCGACCCGCGGCTTCTGGTTCCTGGCCAGGTCGTCGGCGACCTGTTGCGCTTCCTGCGGGCGGTCGCTTTCCAGCAAGGCGTAATACAGCGCAGTGCTGTCTTCGACGCGGTCGCTGACATCGGCATCCGGCGCCGCCAGCACCTGGCGATAGAGGTCGCTGGCGATCTCTGGCTGGCGCTGGTCCAGATAGGCGGCCGCCACCCAACGCCGGGCGTAGGTGGGGATGGCCACGTCTTCGGCGGTCAGCGTGTGGTACTGGTCAATCACCTGGGCGGTACGCGCCCGGGCCTTGAGCGCGCCCATGCGGTCGATACGCCAGCGGGTCACGTCGTCCCTGGCCGCCGGGTCCGGGGTCCAGGTGGCGAGCAGTTGATTGTAATCGGCCAGGGCACGGTCGGCGATGACATAGCGCTCTTTCTCGCTGCGGGTCGCCAGTTCGGCCAGGCGCACGCGCTCGGCGGCCAGGTCGCCTTGCAGACGACGTTCTATGACGGGATCGATCAGCCCCGGGCGCTGGCGGGCCAGGCGCAGGGCCGGCTCCGGCAGGCGGGCCCGTTGCAGGGCGAACACGTATTCGCGGGCGACTTCCGGCCGGGTGCCGGCGCGGACGAACGCCTGGTCGAACTCGAACAGCGCGTCATACGGCGAACCGGCGCGAGTCAGGGCGTAGCCCAGGGCCAGGCGGCGGGTGGCGTCGTCGGGCTTGGCCGCCACCAGCTCGCGGGCACGGCGCACGGCCTCCTCCGGCTTGCCGGCGTCGGCCTGGGTCAGGGCCAGACCCAGTTGCAGGTCGGGGTTACGCGGGTCGCGTTCGAGGGCCAGGCGGTACACCTGGATCGCCGAGTCCCAGCGCTGCAGATTGCGGTAGGCCCGGGCGGTGGCCGTCAGCGCCTGGATCGGCAGCACCCGGCCATGGGCCTGGGTTTCATAGACATTCACGACTTCGGCGTCGAGGCCGGCCCAGCTGGCGATCTGCAGGTGATCGCTGACCAGCCCGGTGCTCAGCCGTTCGGCCGGCACCTGGCGCAAATGGCTCAGGGCTGGCGCATAGCTGCCAGCGCGGGCGTCGAGAATCAGGCGGTCGTACGCCGGGTCGGCGAGGGCCAGGGTCGGCCACAGCAATTGGCTGCATAACGTCAGGCGCAGCAGCGGTCGCAAACCATAAAGGCGAACAGGATGAACAATGAACGGCATTTCTTCAGCATCCTTACATGGCTAGCCGGGGTCTTGTGTCCCCCCGCCTGATACGTGCCAGGAAGCCGAATCAGATGACTCGGCCAGATTGGGCGGAGTCTTCCATGCAAGGCTGATGCGGATGCGCAAATGCAATATTTCTTCAGATTCGTTTCTGCGCGAATCCGCGAACGACGTGGCCTGTAGCCATGTTCAAGGAGGCTCTGGGGGGGAACTCTCCAGCCAGCTACAGGCAAAAAAACGCCCGGCGACTCCGTGGTACGGAGGCCGGGCGTTTCTGGCTGAAAACCCCGTGGAGGGGTTTTGCGCGGTTTACTGGATGGTGACCGGACCCAGTTTGCTCATGACAAAACCGACGAACTGCTCAGGCGTCATTTTCTGGCCGTTGAAGTCCACTTCGTTGTTGGCATAACGCAGCTTGGAGATGATGTCGTTGCCTTCCAGCTTGGCCAGCTGGGTGCCCAGCGCCATGCCACTGACCATGTCGGCGGCCATGCTGCCCTGGTCGGCGATCGCCTTGGCGTCGGTCACGCCGTCCAGCTGCGCCTGCACCGATGCCATGTCGGCGATCATCGGCTTGGACAGCAGCAGGTTCAGGTCCAGCTGGGTGAGCAGTTGCTTGCTCAGTTCGGCCGGCGGCAGCTCCATGGATTGCGGCTTGTTCAGGTCCACCACCAGGCTCAGGCGGCTTTCGCCATTGGTGGTCTTGAACGAGAGGTTTTCCAGGGCGATATGCGGCTGGGCGGCCAGCAGCTTGTCCAGGTCAGCCTTGACCTGGGCCTGCTCGGCCTCGCTCAGGTTCAGCTCGGGCGCTGGCTCCCCGGCGGCTTCGGCCGCGGCGACGGCGTCTTCGTAGGGTTGCAGCTTGTTCTGGTAGACCTGCATCAGCGACATGCCGGAGGCGATGTCGAGGTTCTTCATGCTCCAGGTCATTTGCGCCGAACCGACGGCTTTGCCGTTGAGGGCGACTTCGCCGATCTTGTAGTCGGCACGGCCGGCCAGGTGGGCGCCCTTCTCGTCGGTGGCGCTCTTGATCTGCGAATTCTTGAAGCTGAGCACCGATTGTTTCTCGCCGAACGTGGCCTTGGTGCTGGTCAGCTCCAGGGTGTTGTCTCCGACGTAGAAGCCATAGTTACTCTTGGTCAGGTTACTGGCCAGGGTCAGGCCGTTGAGCTCGACCTGCACCGGCGCCTGGTCTTCGGCGACGCTGTTGAGCTTGAGGCTGTCCATGTAGCCTTCGGCCTTGACCTTCTGCGCTTGGGCGCTGGTCGAGAGGTCCAGCTTCAGGCCGGAGAACTTGAGGGTCGACTTGTCGTCCAGGGCCGTCTCCAGCGGCAGCAACTCCAGGTTGCCGGTGGCGGAACGGTCGTAACCCAGGTTGACCACGCCCTTGAGCGGGGAAACATCCTTGGTGGCGGCGAACCATTTCTCGGTCAGGGTGTTCTTTTCCAGCTCGTAGTGACTGGTGGCCATGACCGGCAGCCATTTCAGGGTCATCAGGCGCGAGAACGGCAGCGGGCCGTGTTCGATGCGGTCGACGAACACCAGCTCGACGCCCTCGGCGCTGTCGCCGAACATCTCGCCCTGGCCCTTGAGGCGGTAGCGCGCGGTGCTGCTGAACAGGTTGCGCTCCAGCGATACCAGCTCCAGGCTGGCAGTACCGTTGGAACCGACCATGGCGGCCTGGAGTTCCTTGTTGGCGTCGGCGATAGAGGTTTGCAGCACCCCTTCCAGCTTGGTCCCGGTATACCAGGCGCCGCCGGCACTGATAGCGCCCACCGCGACGACGATTCCTAACAGTACGCCTGCTGATTTATTCATTATTTGACCCGATCGATCCGTTGTTGAAATGTGTGGTCGTCTTCCCTGAACCCGGCACGGGTTGTGGCTCGACTGTGCGTAAAACTGCCGAAGATTAGCACCGGCCAGGCCAGGCGACCCAACCTTTCCATGTGAAAAGTCGTGAATGTGCGGGACGGTTCCTGTAGCCGCTGGCGCAGCCTGCGATCGACGGCGTAGCAGTCGCCAAGCCAGCCAATGCGTTTATCCAGGCAGATCGCGGATTCAGGTTTTGCGATTGCTGCGCAACCGGTCGCAGCCTCGCGGGCTCAGCAGCGGCTACATGGCTACGTGGCGTGTTCGGAGTATTCGACCTCCAGCGCGTCGAGCTGGTGATCGAAGCTTTTCAGGCGGGCGGTCCAGGTGTAGACCAGCACTTCGAAATCGCGGTTGATCACCGCGCCGCCCGGGGTTTCCGAACGCGGGTCGCAGAAATCCAGTTGATAGCGTTCGCGGGCCATGGCGGCGGCGACATCGGACAGTTCGCGGGCATTGTTCAGCCAGTGGCGACCGTCAGCGGCCTGTTTATCCAGTAATACGCACTGTTTTTTCAGGGCTTCGAGGCTTTTTTCCAGGGGGGTGCCGGTCAACTCGCCCATGACTTCCTGAAAGGTTCGCCCCGGCTGCCAATAACTGCCCCAGAAGTAACGGTCGAATACCGTCTCGACCCGGCGCAGGGCGACTTTGGTGTCCCAGATCGCGACCAGGGTCTTGCCCTGCTCCAGCTGCCTTTTCTTGATTTTCTGGGTCTGGAACGACGTCCAGGCCACGAAGACAATGGCGCTCACCGCAATCAGCGCGCTGGCGCTGTCGAGAAAGATCATGGCCTTGTCGATCTGGTGCGCCAGCATGACACCGTAGAAATAAGTCGCAGAAAGCAGCACCAGTGCGACGATGGCGCACCAGAAGCCGAGAGCATAAGGGTTTTTCATTATTGGAATCCCCATGACCATCACGTGCCTGACCGCTGGCCGAGCACTGGACGCAAGGTGCTCAGCCAACTGTTCAAAGCATAGCAACGGCCTCAGGGTTTGGCGGGGTTCGAGGCTTGCGTTCGTCCGCTTTCCCAGCCACCGCCCAGGGCCAGGAACAGGTCGATCTGACTCATCGCCACCTGGGTGTTGGCCGCGGCCAGTTGGGCCCGTACGTCGGTATAAGTGCGGGTCGCCTGCAAGTCGGCGAGGAATGACTCGCGGCCGGCCTGGAAGAAGCGATGGGTCTGGTCGGCGGCCTGCCGCGCCGACTGCTCGGCCTCGGCCAGGGCGTCGCGACGCTGCAACTGGGCACTGTATTGGGCCAGGCCGGTCTGGGTTTCGCGGATGGCGTTGAGCACCACCCCGTCGAAATGCGCCAGGGCGCCCTGGCTGGCAGCTTCGGCCTGGTGAATGCGTTCGCGGGCGCCGTTGGCCGGTACCGTCCAGCTGATCAGCGGGCCGAAGCCCCAGCGGTTGGTGGAGGGTTTGCCGAGGTTGTCGACGATGCCCACGGTGCCGACGGTCGCGCCAATGCTGATGTCCGGGTACAGCGCGCCAGTGGCGACGCCGATATCGGCGGTGGCCGCGGCCAGGCGACGTTCGGCCTGGCGCACGTCAGGGCGACGCTTGAGCAGGGTCGCGCCGTCACCCACCGGCAACAATTGCGCAATGTGCGGCAGCTCGGCGCAGCTGTCGGTGCCGGCCGGCAACTGGTTCAGCGGCTTGGCCAGGAGCATCGACAAGCGGAACAGGCCGGCCTGGCGCGCCGCTTCATAGCGCGGCAGTTCGGCGCGCAGGGACTTGAACTGGGTCTGGGAACGGGTGACCTGGGTCTCGTCGCCACGCCCGGCGTCGCGCAGGCGCTGGATCAGCGCGGTGCTCTGGGCCTGCAGGTCCAGGGAGTGCTCGGCGATCTCGCGCTCTTCATTGGCCGCGCAAACCTGGGTGTAAGCCCGCACCACGTCGGCCACCAGGGTGATGCGCGCGGTATCGGCCGCCGCCTGGGTGGCATCGGCGTTGGCCTGGGCCGCCTCGATGCCGCGCTGTAGGGTGCCGAACAGGTCGAACTGATAAGAGGTGCTGACGGACAGGTTGCCGACGTTGGCCACCGGCACTTTCTCCGGCAGCAGGAAGGCTTCGCCGGACTCCTGCAGACGCTCGACCCCGGCCTTGACCCCGCCGCTCCAGCCGCCGGCCGCCTGGGCCTCGTCGACCTGGGCGCGGGCCCGCGCCAGGTTGGCCGCCGCGACCCGCAGGTCGGTGTTGGAGGCCATGGCCTGCTGCACCAGTTGGTCCAGGCGCGGGTCCTGGTACAAGCGCCACCAGTCCGCCGGGACCGGCGCCGAGACCACCTTGTCGCTCGATCCGGCCAACTCGCCCTGCAAATCGCCGCGATGCAGCGCCGCGTCGTCCGGCAGGTGATAGTCCGGGCCGACCATCTGGCAGGCTGACAGCAGCAAAAAGCCGAGCCCGGCCGTGGCCACACGCAGGGCGCTGTTCATTGCGCCGGCTCCGAGCGGATTGGCGCCTGATCGTCGATGATCGACACGGTGGCGGTGCGCCCGGCGATCATGCGGAAGTCTTCCGGCACCTCGTCGAAGGCAATGCGCACCGGAATCCGCTGGGCCAGGCGCACCCAGCTGAAGGCCGGGTTGACGTTGGGCAGCAGGTTGGAGCCGCTGCTGCGGTCGCGGTCCTCGATGCCGGCGACGATGCTTTCGACATGCCCGCGCAGCCGCGCGCGATCGCCGACCACGCGGATATCGACGCCCTGGCCGATATGAATGCCGTCGAGCTTGGTTTCCTCGAAATAACCGTCGATGTGGAAGGAGTTGCTGTCCACCACCGACAACACCGGGCGCCCGGCGGTGACGAATTCCTGGGTGCGTGGCGCGCGGTCGTTGACGTAGCCGTCCACCGGGCTGCGGATCACCGAACGGTCAAGGTTCAGCTGGGCGCTGTCCACCGCCACCTGGGCCTCGGCCAGGGCCGACTGGGCACGGGCCACGCGGGACTGGCTTTCTTCGAGCTGCTCGCGCGGCACCAGGTTGCCCAGGCCGAGGTTACGCCTGGCCTCGCGCTGGGCCTGGGCCAGGGTTTCCTGACGGTCGGCCAGGGACGCCTTGGCCTGGCGCAGGGCCAGGCTGAAGCGGTCCTGGTCGATGCTGAACAGCACCTGGCCGCGCTTGACCAGCTGGTTGTCGCGCACCTGCACCTGCTGGATCAGCCCGGAGACGTCCGGGGCGATCTGCACGATGTCGGCGCGGATATGCCCGTCCCGGGTCCAGGGCGCGAACATGTAGTACATCACCATGCGCCAGACCACCACGACCGCGAAGCTCACCACCAGCAACGTCAGGACCACACGGCCAATGGTCAATAAAGGTTTTTTCATGTCATCAGGTATCGACTGAGTGAGTCCACGGCGCCGAGCAACAAAGCGTACAGACCAACGTTGAACAAAGCCCGGTGCCAGACCAGGCGATAAAAATGCAGGCGCGTCAGCAGCCCGTGGACCACCAGGTACAAGCCATAGGTAAGGCCCATCAGCACCAGCAGCGTGGGCAGGAACACCCCGCTGATATCCAGGTCACCGATCATAAAGGCGCTCCATCGATACCATGGGGAAGCGGTTCCTCGAGCTCGCCACCGCCGACGAACTCGACGCCGGGCAGCAGGGCCAGGCGCAGGCCGCTGAGGGCGTGCAGCAGGTGCAAACGGGTTTCGCGGTCGTCCTGGCTGTGGGCATCCAGGGTGCGACGGGCGCGGTCCAGGGTCATCAGCAGGCCGCTCGGCGCCGGCAGGCGTTCGCCGGCCTTGAGGCAAGCCTTGAAGTAGGCGCCGACCTCGGCCACCACCTGGCGCAACAGCACCTGCGCGTTGCCCTGGGCCCGCGGCGCATAGGCCAGCAGGTCCAGCAGGTTCAGGCCGACGCGCACTTCGCGCAGGGCGCCGCCGGTGTCCTGGCCGGTCATGGCCAGGCGCGGCAGGTGCTGCATCAGGCGGTCGAGCATCTGCACCCCCAGATGGCGGTGTTCGGCCAGGTTGGCGGGCTCGGTCATGCCGACGATGTCCTGCCAGCTGAAGCGGGTCATGCGCTTGGCCGCCAGTTCCGAGCCGAACGGCCGGGCGACCAGGGTCCAGACAAAGGCGAACAGCAAGCCCATGGGCCCGGCCAGGTTGGAGTTGGCGAAGCTCAGGAAGTCGGCGTCGTAGGCGCCCTGGATGCTGATGAAGGACGAGGTGTTGACGATGGTCAGCAGCATGCCCAGGTAAAAGCGCGGCTGCACCGTGAGGGTGCCGACGCAGATGAACGGCACGGCGAAGGCCAGCACCAGCATCGGGAAATCGTGCAGGTTGGGCAGGATCAGGAACAGGTAGAGGCTGGCGAACAGCACCGACATCGCGGTCCAGAAGAAGAACCGGTAGATCTGCGGCGCCGGGTCGTCCATCGAGGCGAAGAAGCTGCAGGCCACCGCCGCGAGGATCACCGCGCTGCCGCCGTCGGTCCAGCCCAGGAGAATCCACAGCACCGAGGCGACGATGATCGCCAGGACGGTGGAGGCCACCGAGTACAGCATCAGCCCACGGTCGAGGAATGGCGTCAGGCGGCCCAGGCGCCAGTGGCGATAGACCGCGCGCCAGATGTCCTGGCTTTCGCATTGAATGGCGTGTTGCAGGCTGCGGCAGTCCTGCCATAGGTCAATCCACTCGCCAAGGCGGTACAGGGCATTGGAAAACAGCAGCTGGCGCCGGTCGTCGAGGGCTTCGGCGTCCGGTTGCAGCGCTTCGAGCTGGCCACGCAGGGCCTGCCAGCGCTCAACCGAGGCGCCCTGGGCGGTGCTTTCCAGCCATTGCCCGGCCTGGGCCAGCAGCGGCGCGAACTGCTCCACCAGCTCCGGGGTGCGTCGCTCCAGGGCGTACAGGGCATCGTCCAGGGCATCCACCACGGGCAGCAGGTGGATCATGCGCCCGCGCAGCTCCTTGGTATTGCGCACGGTCTGCGGGCGCGCGCCCTCATGGGGCAACTGGCCGATCATCAGCTCCAGGCTGTTGAAGGTGGCGACCATGGACGCACGCAAGGCGCTGACTTCTTCGGGCTGCACGTTGCGGCTGAGAAAGCGCTGGCTGTAGGTGGAGGCATCGGCGAACCATTTGCCCGCCGAATCGACGAACACCGGCGCCAGCCGCCGTGGCCAGAACATACTGCCGATCACGGCCGCGCAGACGATGCCGAGGAAGATCTCCTCGGTGCGGGCCTCCGCCACGTCCCACACCCCCAGCGGGTTATCCACCACCGGCAGGGCGATCAGCGGCAGGCTGTAGCCAGCCAGCATCAGCGCGTAGCTGTTGGCGGTGCGCAGGTGCAGGGAGAGGAACAGCAGGATCCCGGTCCACAGGGCGATGATCACCACCAGCAGATAGGGGCTCTGCACGAACATCGGCACGAACAGCACCGCCGCCGAGGCGCCGAGCAAGGTGCCGATCGCACGGTATAGCGCCTTGGAACTGGTGGGCCCGACGAACGGGCTGGAAACGATGTACACCGTGGCCATCGCCCAGTACGGACGCGGCATCTGCATGAGCATGGCGATGTACAGCGCGATCATCGACGCGGCAAAGGTGCGCACGCCGTAGAACCAGTCGCGCGCCGGCGGCACGCCGGTAAAGAATCCGCTCAAGAAGGCACCGCCGGCGGCTGGGCAGCCGACTCGAAGGCGCGGATCACCTTCAGCGCCGCCTCAAGGTCCGCTGGTGTGATGCCTTCCAGCACCTCGCGACGCAGGCGCACCAGCTCGGCTTCCACCGACTGCACCAGCTCGCGGCCGGTGTCGGTCAGGCTCAGGCATTTGGCCCGGCGATCGTGGGGGTCCTCGGTACGGCAGGCGTAGCCGGCGCTGCACAGCTGGTCCAGCAGGCGCACCAGGGACGGGCTTTCCATCCCCGCCGCCTGCGCCACCGTCACCTGGCGCACGCCCTCGCCCAGGCGCCCGATCATCAGCAGGGGCACGGCGCAGGCTTCGGAGATTCCATAGTTGACCAGCGTGCTCTGGCAGATCCGCCGCCAATGCCGGGCGGCGACCACCATGCCACTGCTGATATTCATCTGGAGTGATTCGAGAGAGTCGGGCAAAAGAAGGTTCGCACACTGTTAGTTTGCTAACTATCAATGGTGCATGAGGGGGTTAAATCCAGTCAAGTTTTGAAACAATTTAGCGACCAGCGACTGAAAGCGGCTCAGCGCTTTCGTGCCCGCTCATACACGGCGCTGCGTTCACGTTTACCCACGGCCACCACCGAAACCACGACCTGATCCTCGATCACTTGGTAAACCAGGCGATAACCAGAGGCTTTGAGCTTGATCTTGTAGCAGTCCGCCATGCCGTGAAGGGCGTCCGCGGGCACCCGCGGCATTTCCAGGCGCTCGGCCAGCTTCTTCTTGAATTGCTCGCGTAGGGTATGACCGAGCTTGTCCCATTCCTTGCGCGCCGAAGGCAGAAACTGGAGCTTATAAGTCATCCAGATTTACCGGGACCGGGGTCTCGTGACGACGGGCACGGACAATCTCCGCCAGTTCAAGATCGTCAAGACGCTCCATCATCGCTTCAAACACGTCGGCCGGGACCATATAGCCCATGACCCGATTGTGATTGAGCACCGCAACCGGACCACCCTGTGCGCCGTTCAGGACAGCCGAAGGATTTTTTTTCAGTTCAGACACGCTGACAGCTTTATCAGCCAATACGCTTTGCATGATTAAGACCTCTAATTTGGTCTTAATTCTGGTCTATTTGCATGGCAACATCAATTCGCGCCTCAAACACCCCGCCCCTTCCTCAACAACACATCCAGCTGATCCACCACTTCCGCCCAGTCGGCGTCGTCGAGGATCTCGTTGCGCAGGAAATCCGCCTGGCTGCTGGTCCAGAAGAAGGCATCCGCCAGGTGCAGTTCCGGCTTGAGCGGCGAATGGGTGGCGATGAAACGGTCGATGCCCTCGGGGTCGTCGGGCAGGCCGAGTTGTTTGAACAGGGCGGGCAGGCTGTGGGATGGGGATTCCATGGGGGCTCCTGAACGGGTTGGGTGTTGGTTGAACCACTGCTGCGCAGTCGATCGCGAACAAGCTCGCATCTACAGAAAACAAGCATTTTTGCAGGAGCGAGCTTGCTCGTGAAAGGTGGGTACATACGCCGACGGCGCTAGTAACTGACCTCGCACACCTCGGCATGAGGCACCATTTTCAGGTACTCGTCCATGCTCAGATGCACCAGGTTGTTGTGGTTGCCGGCTTCCAGGTAGATGTCTTTCTGCCGGGTCAGCAGCGGATCGATCACCACGTCCAGCCCATAGGATTCACCCAGGGCCGGTACCGCGCCGCGTTCGCAATCGTTGAACAGATGCGCCAGGGTGCTTTCCCGGGTGATCTGCCATTCGTTGCTGCCGCGCACCTTGCTCAGATCCAGGTGGCGGCTGGCCGGCAGCACGGCCATCAGGTAGTGGCCGTGACTGTCGTCGAGGATCACCGACTTGGCCACGCGCTCGGCGGGAACTCCCGCCACCCGGGCGGTCTCCAGGCTGCTCGACGAATGTGGATGAGCCACCACGTCAAAATCGCAATGCGCCTGTTCCAGGCTGCGTTGCACGGTTCTTGCCATACGCATGATGCACCTCGGTGTCCTGAACGGCTTTGCAGGACTATGGGTTAACGACTGTCGCTCCCTTCACAAAGTCTAGGCCGCGCCGCCCTCGCCCACTGACGAACTTCCGAACGGCACGCGAGCAAGAGGCTGCTCAAAATTTGCTCAATCCCACGCTCTACTAGACTCAAGGACAAAGCCAGCGAACGGCTGGCAACCGAGGCACATGACTCTCCAGGAGGGTCGAATGAACGAGCGTGGGTGGCGGGCGACACTGAAAGGGCTGCTGCTGGGTGTGCTGATCGGCCTGCCGACCGGGCACGCCCAGGCCGTGAAGCCAGTGGTGGTGCTCACCGTCAACGATGTGATCAGCCCCGCCAGCGCCGACTACGTGGTGCGCGGCCTGGACAAGGCCGCCGACGAGCACGCCCAACTGGTGGTGCTGGGCATCGACACCCCGGGCGGCCTCGACACCTCGATGCGCTCGATCATCAAGGCGATCCTCGCCAGCCCGGTGCCGGTGGCCAGTTTCGTCGCCCCCGGCGGCGCCCGCGCCGCCAGCGCCGGCACCTACATCCTGTATGCCAGCCACATCGCCGCCATGGCCCCGGGCACCAACCTCGGGGCCGCCACCCCGGTGCGGGTCGGCATGCCGGGGCAGCCCGACCCGGGCGGCAACCCGCCCGCCGCGCCACGCTCGGACAAGAACCCGGAACCGGACACCGACACCCTCAGCCACAAACAGATCAACGACGCCGCGGCCTATATCCGTGGCCTGGCGCAATTGCGCGGACGCAACGCCGAATGGGCGGAACAGGCCGTGCGCGAGGCCGTCAGCCTGCCGGCCCAGGAAGCCTTGAAGCTGAAGGTGGTCGACTATGTCGCCGATGACCTGAACGGCCTGCTCAGGCAACTCGACGGCAAGTTCCTCATCGCCGCCGGCCAGGCGGTGCAGCTGCATACCCTGGGGGCGGCGGTGATCCATCACGACCCGGACTGGCGCACCCAGCTGCTGTCGGTGATCACCCACCCCAGCGTGGCGCTGATCCTGATGATGATCGGCATCTACGGGCTGTTCTTCGAGTTCGTCAACCCGGGCACCGCGGTGCCCGGCGTACTCGGCGGCATCTGCCTGCTGCTCGGTTTGTACGCCTTGCAACTGCTGCCGGTGAACTACGCCGGCGTGGCCCTGATCCTGCTGGGCATCGCCTTCATGGTCGCCGAAGCCTTTCTACCGACCTTCGGCGTCATCGGTTTCGGCGGAATCGTTTCCTTTGTCGTCGGCGCGGTGATCCTGATGGACACCGATGTCCCGGGCTATGGCATTCCCCTGCCGCTCATCGTCGGCCTGGCAGTGGTCAGCGCGCTGCTCCTGGCGACGCTGGCGAGCATGGCGCTGCGCGCGCGACAGCGCCAGCAGGTGGCCGGCGACGCGGGGCTGGTGGGCAGTGTCACGGCGATCACCGCGGTGCAAGCGGGCAACCCTTACAACGGCTGGGTGCTGTTGCAGGGCGAACACTGGCAGGTCCTGAGCGCAACGCCGCTGCAAACCGGACAACAGGTACGGGTGGTGGCGCGCAAGGGGCTGCTTCTGGAAGTGACAACGGCCGAGGCCACGTCGCGAGGAGGATGAAATGGGTCTGGAATTGGGTTTTGGCGCGCTGCTGGCGCTGCTGTTGGCGCTGGCGGTCTCGACGTTTCGCATCCTGCGCGAATACGAGCGCGGGGTGGTGTTCCAGCTCGGGCGCTTCTGGAGGGTCAAGGGGCCGGGGCTGGTCCTGCTGATTCCGGTCGTCCAGCAGATGGTCCGCGTCGACCTGCGCACCGTGGTGCTCGACGTGCCGCCGCAGGATGTGATCACCCGCGACAACGTCTCGGTCAAGGTCAACGCCGTGCTGTATTTCCGCGTGCTGGACTCACAGAAGGCGATCATCCAGGTCGAGGATTTCCTCATGGCCACCAGCCAACTGGCCCAGACCACCCTGCGCGCGGTGCTGGGCAAGCACGAGCTGGACGAACTGCTGGCCGAGCGCGAACGCCTGAACGCCGATATCCAGCAGGTGCTGGACGCCCAGACCGATGCCTGGGGCATCAAGGTGGCGAACGTCGAGATCAAGCATGTCGACCTCAACGAATCGATGATCCGCGCCATCGCCAAGCAGGCCGAAGCCGAGCGGGAACGCCGGGCCAAGGTGATCCACGCCGAAGGCGAATTGCAGGCCTCGGAGAAACTCATGCAGGCCGCCGAAATGCTCGGCCGCCAGCCCGGCGCCATGCAACTGCGCTACATGCAGACCCTGGGCGCGATTGCCGGCGACAAGAGCTCGACCATCGTTTTCCCGCTGCCCATCGAATTCCTCAAGGGCATGGCGGACTTGTCGCCGAAGAGCTGAGACGCGTTTGCGGGACTGCGCTGGCCGCCCTGCTGCGCCACTGTTCCAGCGCCGCGTAAGGCGCCTGCGCCCATTGCTCCAGCTGTTCCCGCAGCCGCGCTGAAGCCTGTTGCTGCTTGCCCTGGCGATCATCGACAAAGGCCTGCGCCGGCTGCTTGGCATGCTGGCCGATACGGGCGAAGGCCGCTCTGCGTTGCTCGGCACCCAGGCCGAGAAAATCGCCCAGGTGGCCGTCCATGGCGGCAGGCAGCTGGCTGTAGTTCAGTGCCAGGCCATGGTGTTCGCGGCAGTGTTCCAACCCCAGCTGCAACAAGCGCCCCAGGCGCCGGGCAACCCAGCTTTCCCGGTCCTGGAAAGGCTCGCCGTCGTCCAGCGCGCTGGGCCCGATCAGGCCCGGCGTCATGTGCATGCCAGCCCGGCGCAGATGCGACACGGCGATTTCCAGCGGGTCGCGATACACAAACAGCCACGGCGTATCGGCGAAGCACTGGCGCAGCAACGGCAGCTCGCCGATGTTCCAGGCATCGAGCTTGATCACCAACCGCTGCTCAGTACCACGGCGTACCTGCCCATAGGCCGACAGCAAGCCCACAAGCGCGGCAGCCCGCTCCTGTGGCGCCAGCGAGCCGCGCAGCAGGGCATCCAGCGGCGGCGGTTCGGACACCACGACATGGTCGTCCAGGCAGGCCAGCATCTGGCTGAGCAGGGTCGAGCCGCAGCGCGAGGCATGCAAGATAAAGGCGCTGGGAGCCAGGCCCGGGCTGCGTTGACGCCATTCGGTCAGGGCAGACAAAGGCGTCTGGCGGCGGAACGCCTGATTGAACGGCAGGCGCAGGGCCTCTTCGACCGCCTCGCGGAAAAACGGCTGCGACAGCGGCCTGTCGCCGAACCAGCACCAGTCGACCCGCCATTCGTCACCCGGCTGCCAGAGGCGGATCGGCAACCAGCCGTGCAGGTTCAGGCCATCCATTGTTCATTCCACAGACGCCGTCCCTGGCGCATGGCCGAACGCAGGTCTTCGCGGGTGAACGCCAGGCCACGCTCGGCCGCCAGGGCCAGGGTGCGCTCGATAAAGGCTTCGCTGTCGGTCGGCGCCTGCAAGGCCTGGCACAGCGCGGTGTCCTCTTCAAGCAGCCGGCAAAACCGCGCGAAGTCCAGGGCCGCGCGGCCCAGGCCAGGCGCCGGGGTGGTCGGCGCTCCGGCGGCAATCGCCTGTTCCAGCCAAGGGTCGGGGCGACAGTCGAGTACCAGATTAATACGTGCCTGAGTGTCGTAGTTATCCACCCGATGCGGGCGCGACAGGTCGAGAAACCAGCACTCTCCCGCCAGCATCGGCATGCGCTGCCCGTCGAGCAGGAAATCCACCCGCGGCGGGCTGAGCAGGGGGATATGCAGGCGCAGGTCGGCGTCCGGGCCGCCCAGGTCGTAGTCGCGGTGTTCATGAATGCGCGCCCCCGACCCCAGCCGCAGCAGGCGCGCCGAGACGATCCGCAACGGCAAGTGCCGCAATGCCTGTTGCCAGTCCGGGTCCTGCCGCCAGGGCTCGCGCTGCACCGGCAGGCCCTTGCCCGGCGCCAGCTCGGAGGGCGCGTCAAGCGCCGAGATCAAGGCCACGCCGCTCCAGTCGCCTTCGTAATAACCGCCGTTGAAGTGGCCCTGCCAGGCACTCGCGTCGATTCGCGCCAGGGCGCGCAACAGCCGCGACAGGTCCACGCTGACGGGCAGGCGGGCGAACGCCGGACGGCTCATGAGGCCGGCAGCACCTGGCGCTCGACCAGCCAGCCGAGCAATTGCCCCAGGCAGTCCTCGACCGACTGCGCGCCGGTATCCAGTTCCAGCGCCGCCCGTGGCGGCTCGTAGGGCGCCGAGATACCGGTGAACTCCGGCAACTCGCCGCTGCGGGCGCGGGCGTAATGACCCTTGGGATCGCGCTGCTCGCAGACCGCCAGCGAGGCGCTGCACCAGACTTCCAGGTAGTCCTCGCCCAGGCGCCGGGCGAACAGCTCACGCTGCTCGATCAGCGGGGCGATCATCGCCAGGATCACAATCTGCCCGTTGTCCACCAGCAGGGCCGCCAGCTCGCTGGCGCGACGGATATTTTCCCGGCGGTCGGCCTCGGTGAACCCCAGGTCGCGGTTCAGGCCGCCGCGCAAGGCATCGCCGTCCAGCACCAGGCTCTGCCGACCGTGCTGGAACAGCCCGGCTTGCAGCGCCTGGGCCAGGGTCGACTTGCCCGCCGCCGGCAGGCCGGTCAACAGGATCGCCACACCGCGATGGCCATTGCGCGCCTCGCGCTGGGCCCGGCTGACGCTGGCCTGGGGGGCCTGCAGGTTATTGTCTTTGGGCATGGGCCACCGGCGTGCTGATGTTGCCCGCCGCCCAGTCGGCCTCGCGGCTGGCCAGCGCCGTGGCGATGGACTGCACCTGGGTCGATTGCACCTCGTCGGGCAGCGGGTCGAGGCCGGCGCTGGCGAAGATTTGCCCGTAGGCGTTGCGCAGGTCGGCATAGGCCAGGTCGCGCCGCAGGTCCGCCTGCAAGGTGTTCAGCTCGCCCTGGATCAGGTCCAGTTCGCCGATGCCGTTGGCCTGGTAGCGGTTGCGCAGCTGGCCAACGATCTGCCCGTCGATGTCCGCCAGCTCCTGGCTGGTCTTGAACTGGCGCAAGGCGTCGCGGTAGTTGGCGTTGGCCACGTAGACCTGGGCCAACACGGCAATCGACATGGCCTGGCGACGGGCCGCGGCGACGTCTTCACCGGCCTTGGCGGTGTCGATGGCCGCCGGCGCGGAGAGCACATTGAACAGGTTCCAGGTGACCTTCACCCCGTAGTCGGCCCACTTGTCGTTGACCAGGAACGAGTTGCTGTCGTAATGCCCGCCGGCGGAGAACTCCAGGCCCGGCAGCAGGCGCAGCATGGCCTTGCGGGTCTCCGCGGCGCTGATGCGGCTCTGGTAATCCTGCTCGCGCAGTTCCGGGCGGCTGGTCAGGGCCTCGTGCTCGAGGCGGGCCATATCGACCTTGAGTTCCGGCACCGGGTAATCGTCGCTGGTCGCCAGGGTCAGGTGGGTGGTCATCGGCAGGTTGATCAGGGTCGCCAGCTCGGTCTTGGCCAGGGACAACGCCCGGCGCTGCTCCTCGAGCTGGCGCGTGGCCTCGATCAGCGAGCGCTGGTAGGCCAGGGCCTGCACCGGGTCGCCGATGCGTTGCTGGCTCATGCTCTGGCTGTTGCTGCGGGCCTGCTCGACCCGGCCCATGAGGCTGTCGATCTGCTTGAGCAGGCGTTCGGCCGCCACCGCCCGCCAATAGGCCGAGCGCACGTCCTGGACGATGGTGTTGATCACCTTGCGCCGACGCTCCTGGACGATCAGTCGCTGGTCGCCCTGCTGCTTGGCGTTGATGTAGCTGACGCCGAAGTCCAGGACGTTCCAGACCATGGTCAGGTCGGCCACCCTGCGGTCCCGGTCCTGGGAGGTCGAAGGTTCCAGGGACTGGGTGCCGGTCTCCACGCTCTGGCTGCTGGAGGCGCTGACGTTGTTGCGCCCCACATAGCCGGCGGAGAGGGCCATGCGCGGCAGCATGTCGAAACTGGCGAGGTCCAGCTGGCGCTTGGCCAGGGCCTCTTCCATGATTTTCAAGCGGCCTTCGAGGTTGTACTTCACCGCCCGGGCCATGGCCTGGTGCAGGGTCAGCGGGCCGCTCAGCGGCTCCTGGTCCTTGTACATGCTCTGCAGGTCGCTCCTGGCGCGCTGCTCACTGGCACTGCGTTCGATCGGTTTACTGCTGACGGCACAACCGCTGACCATCAGCGCCAACAAGCTGACCCCGAACAACTTCTGACTTTTATTCATCCTTGTCTCGCCCCTGGGTGCCGCATCGTATTTATGTAGTGTTTCAGGCCTGCATTGCGCTGACGCCGGCCTGTTCGAATGCCTTGGCCAGATCGCGGATCGGCCGTTGTTCTGTGTCTTGCATCACTTGCAATTGCTGGGTCAGCGACGGTGCCCCGAACACCCCGCGCCCGCCCTGGGAAAGATCGCCAGTCTTGGCCTTGTCGCCGAAAGACTTCAGCGAACCGCCATCCTCGGCGGAGTCCTGGTCGAACAGCAGCGACAGCGTGCTTTGGCTGAACACCCCGCCATCGCCGCCACCGAAGCCGAGGAAGCCATGGCCATTGCCATCGCCCCCGGCATCGCTGCTACCGAACACCTGGGCAATGAAACTCGGCGCCAGGGCCCCGCGATTGATGAAAATATCCCCCAGCGGCCGGATGCCATCGCCCAGCACCCGCTGCTCGAACAGCGGCGCGAAGGCCAGTGGCGAGCCCAGGTCGCCAATGGGTGGCGTGGTGACCGTGGGTTGCAACGGCACATAAGGCGGCAGCGGCGGAACCACCGGGTCGCTCGAACGGAATTCCGGATCGCCCACCGGCAGCTGCGTGGGTGGGTTGGCCGCCGGCACGGTGTTGATCGCGTAGTTGTTGGAGTCGGTGCTGCCAGCGCCGGTATTGCCGAAGGAGTCGCTCACCCCGCTGTTGTTCAGGGTGATCAGGTTGCTGGTGTCGCTGATATTGGCGGTTGGCGTCAGGGTCGCGGTCCAGGTCCGGCCGCCGTCGCTGCTGCCCAGGGCGCTCAGGGTGCCGTTGGCCACCGTCAGGTCCGAGTTGGTGAAACCGCTCACCGCTTCGCTGAAGGTGATGGTCACGCTGCTGGTCTGGCCCACGCCGAGGCTGCTGTTGGCGACCACGATGGTCGCGGTCGGCCGCTGGGTATCGATCAGGTAATTGTTCGAATCCGTGCTGCCCAGCCCGGTATTGCCCGAGGCGTCGCTGACCCCGCTGTTGTTCAGGGTGATCAGGTTGCTCGTATCGCTGAGGTTGGTGTTCGGGGTAAAGGTCGCGGTCCAGGTGATGCCGCCATCGCTGCTGCTCAGCGCGCTCAAGGTACCGTTGGCCACCGTCAGGTCGCTGTTGTCGAAGCCGCTCACCGCCTTGCTGAAGGTGATGGTCACCAGGGACGTGTCGCCCACGGCCAGCATCGGGTTGGCGACCACCACGGTAGCGGTGGGGCGCACGGTGTCGATGACGTAGTTGGCCGAGTCGGTGGTGCCGCTGCCGGCGTTGCCGACGGCGTCTATCACTCCGGCATTGTTCAGGGTGATCTGATTGCTGCTGTCGCTGATGTTGATGGCCGGGGTAAAGGTGGCAGTCCAGGTCACCCCGCCATCGCTGCTGCTCAGGGCCCCCAGGGTACCGTTGGCCACTGTCAGGTCCGAATTGGTGAAGCCGCTGATCGCCTCGCTGAAGGTGATGGTGACCGTGGTGGTTTCGCCCGCTTTCAGGGCCGTGTCGGCCAGCACGATGGTGGCGGTCGGCCGCCCGGTGTCGATGATGAAATTGTTCGAGTCGGTGCTGCCGCTGCCGGCATTGCCCGCCGCGTCACTGACCCCGCTGTTGTTGAGGCTGATCAGGTTGGTCGCATCGCTGACGTTGACGTTCGGGGTGAAGGTCGCGGTCCAGGTGATGCCGCCGTCGCTGCTGCTGACCGCGCTCAGGGTGCCGTTGCTCACCGTCAGGTCACTGTTGTCGAAACCGCTGACCGCCTCGCTGAAGGTGATGGTCACCAGGCTGGTTTCGCCAATCGGCAGGATCGGGTTGGCCACCACTATGGTCGCCGTTGGGCGAGCCGTGTCGATGACATAGTTGTTCGAATCGGTGGTGCCGCTGCCCGTATTACCCGAGACATTGATCACGCCGCTGTTGTTCAGGGTGATGACGTTGCTGGTATCGCCGATACCCACAGTCGGCGTGAAGGTAGCGGTCCAGGTGACCCCGCCATCGCTGCTGCTCACCGCGCTCAAGGTACCGTTGGCCACCGTCAGGTCGCTGTTGTCGAAACCACTGACCGCCTCACTGAAGGTGATGGTCACCAGCGAGGTTTCGCCAGCCTTCAGGGCCGTGTCGGCGATCACGAGGGTGGCCGTCGGCACTACGGTTTCGATGCTGTAGTTGGCTGAGCTGGTGGTCCCGGTACCGCTGTTGCCGGCCACGTCGGTGAAACCGGTGTTGTTCAGGGTGATCAGGTTGCTCAGGTCGGTGATGCCCGCCGTCGGGGTGAAGGTGGCGGTCCAGGTGATACCGCCGTTGCTGCTGCTCACTGCGCTCAGGGTACCGTTGGCCACTGTCAGGTCGCTGTTGTCGAAACCGCTCACCGCTTCACTGAAGGTGATGGTCACCACCGAGGTTTCGCCAGCCTTGAGGGTCGAGTCGGAGAGGACGATGGTGGCGTTCGGACGCAGGCTGTCGATGGCGTAGTTGTTGGAGTCGGTGGTGCCACTGCCGGCGTTGCCCGCCCCATCCGTAATGCCGGTGTTATCCAGGGTAATCAGGTTGCTGCTGTCGCTGATACTGGCAGTCGGGGTGAGGGTCGCCGTGTAGGTGATGTTATCGCTGGTGCCCAAGCCGCTCAGCGAACCGTTGGCCACGGTCAGGTCAGCCAGGGTGAAGCCGGTCACCGCCTCGCTGAAGGTGATGGTCACGGTACTGGTCTGGCCCACGCCCAGGGCGCTGTCGGCGACCACGATGGTCGCCGTCGGGCGGACGGTGTCGATCGCGTAGTTGTTGGAATCGGTGGTGCCGGTGCCGGCGTTGCCCGAGGCGTTGGTCACCCCGCTGTTATCCAGGGTGATGACGTTGCTGGTGTCAGTGATGCTCGACGTCGGGGTGAAGGTGGCAGTCCAGGTGATGCCACCGTCGCTGCTGCTGACCGCGCTCAAAGTGCCGTTGGCGACGGTCAGGTCGGCGTTGCTGAAGCCGCTCACTGCCTCGCTGAAGGTGATGGTCACCAGCGAGGTTTCACCGATCTTCAGGGCGTTGTCCGCCACCACTATGGTCGCGGTCGGCAGGACGGTGTCGATGCTGTAGTTGTTGGAGTTGGTGGTGCCGCTGCCGGTGTTGCCGGCCAGGTCGGCAATGCCGGTGTTGTTCAGGGTGATCAGGTTGCTGGCATCGTTGATACCAACGGTCGGGGTGAAGGTGGCGGTCCAGGTGATACCGCCATCGCTACTGCTCACCGCGCTCAAGGTGCCGTTGGCGACGGTCAGGTCGGCGTTGGTGAAGCCGCTGACTGCTTCGCTGAAGGTGATGGTCACCAGCGAGGTTTCACCGGCGCTGAGAGTACTGTCGGCGACCACAATGGTCGCGGTCGGCCGCACCGTATCGATGGCGTAGTTATTGGAATCGGTGCTGCCGCTACCGGCGTTGCCGGCCAAGTCGGCGATGCCGGTGTTATCCAGGGTGATCAGGTTGCTGGTGTCGCTGATGCTGGCGCTCGGAGTGAAGGTCGCGGTCCAGGTGATGCCGCCATCGCTACTGCTCACCGCGCTCAAAGTGCCGTTGGCAATGCTCAGGTCGGCGTTGGTGAAGCCGCTCACCGCTTCGCTGAAGGTGATGGTCACCAGCGAGGTTTCGCCGATTCTCAGTGCGGTATCGGCGACTACGATGGTCGCGGTCGGGCGCACGGTATCGATGGCGTAGTTGTTGGAGTCGGTGGTGCCGCTACCGGCGTTGCCGGAGGCGTTGGTGACGCCGGTGTTGTCCAGGGTGATCAGGTTGGTGGCATCGGTGATGCTGGTGCTCGGAGTGAAGGTGGCGGTCCAGGTAATGCCGCCGTCGCTGCTGCTCACCGCGCTCAGGGTGCCGTTGGCGACGGTCAGGTCGGCGTTGCTGAAGCCGGTCACCGCCTCGCTGAAGGTGATGGTCACCAGCGAGGTTTCACCGATCTTCAGGGCGTTGTCCGCCACCACTATGGTCGCGGTCGGCAGGACGGTGTCGATGCTGTAGTTGTTGGAGTTGGTGGTGCCGCTGCCGGTGTTGCCGGCCAGGTCGGCAATGCCGGTGTTGTTCAGGGTGATCAGGTTGCTGGCATCGTTGATACCAACGGTCGGGGTGAAGGTGGCGGTCCAGGTGATGCCGCCATCGCTACTGCTCACCGCGCTCAAGGTGCCGTTGGCGATGCTCAGGTCGGCGTTGGTAAAACCGCTGACTGCTTCGCTGAAGGTGATGGTCACCAGCGAGGTTTCACCGGCGCTGAGAGCACTGTCGGCGACTACGATGGTCGCGGTCGGCCGCACCGTATCGATCGCATAGTTGTTGGAATCGGTGGTGCCGCTGCCGGCGTTGCCGGACAGGTCGGCGATGCCGGTGTTGTCCAGGGTGATCAGGTTGCTGGTGTCGCTGATGCTGGCGCTCGGGGTGAAGGTCGCGGTCCAGGTGATGCCGCCATCGCTACTGCTCACCGCGCTCAAAGTGCCGTTGGCAATGCTCAGGTCGGCGTTGGTGAAGCCGCTCACCGCTTCGCTGAAGGTGATGGTCACCAGCGAGGTTTCGCCAATTCTCAGTGCGGTATCGGCAACGACGATGGTCGCGGTCGGCCGCACCGTGTCGATCGCGTAGTTGTTGGAGTTGGTGCTGCCCTGGCCCAGGTTGCCCACGCTGTTCTGGACGCCGGTGTTGTCCAGGGTGATCAGGTTGGTGGCATCGGTGATGCTGGCGCTCGGGGTGAAGGTGGCGGTCCAGGTAATGCCGCCGTCGCTGCTGCTCACCGCGCTCAGGGTGCCGTTGGCGACGGTCAGGTCGGCGTTGGTGAAACCCGTCACCGCCTCGGAGAAGGTGATGGTCACCAGCGAAGTCTCACCGATCCTCAAGGCATTGTCGGCCACCACTATGGTCGCCGTCGGGTGCGCGGTGTTGATCACGTAGTTGCCCGAGTCCGTGGTGCCGCTACCGGTGTTGCCGGCCAGGTCGGCGATGCCGGTGTTGTTCAGGGTGATCAGGTTGCTGCTATCGCTGATGCCATCGGTCGGGGTAAAGGTGGCGGTCCAGGTGATGCCGCCATCGCTGCTGCTCACCGCGCTCAAGGTGCCGTTGGCGATGCTCAGGTCGGCGTTGGTGAAGCCGCTCACCGCTTCGCTGAAGGTGATGGTCACCAGGGAAGTTTCGCCCGCCGTCAGGGTGCTGTCGGCGACCACGATGGTCGCGGTCGGGCGCACCGTATCGATCGCATAGTTGTTGGAATCGGTGGTGCCGCTGCCGGCGTTGCCGGCCAGGTCGGCGATGCCGGTGTTGTCCAAAGTGATCAGGTTGGTCGTATCGGTGATGCTGGCGCTCGGGGTGAAAGTGCCGGTCCAGGTGATGCCGCCGTCGCTGCTGCTCACCGCGCTCAGGGTGCCGTTGGCGATGCTCAGGTCGGCGTTGGTGAAGCCGCTCACCGCTTCGCTGAAGGTGATGGTCACCAGCGAGGTTTCACCGACCCTCAAGGCGTTGTCCGCCACCACTATGGTCGCGGTCGGCCGTACGGTATCGATCGCATAGTTATTGGAGTCGGTGGTGCCGACCCCGGCGGTGCCCAGGCCATTGATGACCCCGGTGTTATCCAGGGTGATGACGTTGCTGGTATCGGTGATGCTCGAAGTCGGGGTGAAGGTGGCGGTCCAGGTGATGCCGCCGTCGCTGCTGCTCACCGCGGTCAGGGTGCCGTTGGCGATGGTCAGGTCGGCGTTGGTGAAGCCGGTCACCGCCTCGCTGAAGGTGATGGTCACCAGCGAGGTCTCGCCGATTTTCAGCGCGCTGTCCGCCACCACTATGGTCGCGGTGGGCGGTGGTGCATAGGCGGTATTGAGGATGCCGCCGTCGTTGTAGATGGTCGCCACCGACGTCGGCGAAGTACCGGTGCTGCCACCGCCCAGCGCTACGCCACCGGCGCCACTGGCCGCCGCGTTACCGCTCAGCGCGGCGAAGTTGGCCGCGGTGATCAGGAAGGTGCCCTTGTTCCAGACCGCGCCGACGCCGCGGCCGCCAATCCCGCCATTGCTGGCGTTGCTGCCTTGGCCGCCACCACCGCCACCGCCGCCGCCCGCGCCGATGTTGTTGCTGATGGTCGAGGTGCCGATCACCGTGAGGGTGCCGCTGGAGGCGTTGTAGATCCCGCCGGCGGCATTGCCGCCCGCACCGCCGACCTTGTCCCAACCCGCGCCGCCGCCGCCACCGCCGATGGAAATCGTGCCGTTGGTGGCCGTGGCGCCGTTACCGCCGTTGCTGTAATAAGACACGCCCACGCCGCCGGCGCCGCCGGTGCTGGTACCGCCGCGACCGCCCATGTGGGTGGCGTCGTAGCCACCGCCATAACCGCCCACGCCACCGCTGCCTGCCTGGCCGCCCAGTGTGCCGGTGCCGGGGCCGGCGGAACCGCCGTGGCCGCCACCC
>NZ_JBWKZA010000020.1:91158-118427 GCF_059424045.1 Pseudomonas sp. GW456-L12 | reverse complement strand
CTCCTACATGACCGCATATTCCTCTGTAGGAGCGAGCTTGCTCGCGATGAGGCCCTCAAGGCCAGTACCAACCCCATTGAAGGAGCCCGCCATGCAAGACTGGCAGCGTTCGGTGATCTACCAGATCTACCCGAAGAGTTTCTACAGCCACAGCGGCCAGGCCACCGGCGACCTGCTGGGGGTGGTCGACAAGCTCGACTACCTGCACTGGCTGGGCGTCGATTGCCTGTGGCTCACCCCGTTCCTGCGTTCGCCCCAGCGCGACAACGGCTACGATATCAGCGACTACTACGCCATCGACCCGAGCTACGGGACCATGGCCGATTGCGAGTTGCTGATCGCCGAGGCCGGCAAGCGCGGCATCAAGCTGATGCTGGACATCGTGGTCAACCACACCTCCATCGAGCACGAGTGGTTCCAGCAGGCGCGCAGCAGCCTCGACAACCCGTATCGCGACTTCTACATCTGGCGTGACCAGCCGAACAACTGGGAGTCCAAGTTCGGCGGTTCCGCCTGGGAATACGAAGCGCAGACCGGCCAGTACTACCTGCACCTGTTCGACCATACCCAGGCCGACCTCAACTGGGACAACCCCCAGGTGCGCGCCGAAGTGTTCAAGATGATGCGTTTCTGGCGCGACAAGGGCGTGGGCGGTTTCCGCCTGGATGTGATCAACCTGATCTCCAAGCCGGCGGATTTCCCGGAAGACGCCAGCGACGGTCGACGCTTCTATACCGACGGCCCGAACGTGCACCCGTACCTGCAGCAGATGCATCGCGAGGTCTTCGAGGGCTTTGACCTGATCAACGTCGGCGAGATGTCTTCCACCAGCCTCGAGCACTGCATTCGTTACTCGCAGCCCGAGTCGAAAGAGCTGTCGATGACCTTCAACTTCCACCACCTGAAGGTCGACTACCCGAACCTGCAGAAGTGGATCCGCGCCGATTTCGACTTCCTCCAGCTCAAGCGCATCCTCTCCGAGTGGCAGAGCGGCATGCAGGCCGGTGGCGGCTGGAACGCGCTGTTCTGGTGTAACCACGACCAGCCACGGGTGGTGTCGCGTTTCGGCGACGACGGCGAGTACCGGGTGGTCTCGGCGAAGATGCTCGCCACTGCGCTGCACTTCCTCCAGGGCACGCCGTTCGTGTACCAGGGCGAAGAGCTGGGCATGACTAACCCCGGCTTTACCCACATCGACCAATACCGCGATGTCGAGACCCTGAACATCTACCGCCTCAAGCGCGAAGCCGGCGACAGCGAGGCGGACAACATGGCGGCGATCATGCAGAAGTCCCGGGACAACGGGCGCACGCCGATGCAATGGAATACCGAGGCCCATGCCGGTTTCAGCAGCGTTGAGCCCTGGATCGGCGTGCCGGCCAATGCCGCGCGGATCAACGTCGCGCAGCAGCTCGAAGACCCGGATTCGGTGTTGCACCACTATCGCCAGCTGATTGCCCTGCGTCGTCGCGAGCCGCTGATCCAGGACGGCGAATATCGCCAGCTGCTGGCCGAGCACCCGCAGGTCTGGGCCTATCTGCGCGAGGGCCAGGGCGAGCGTCTGCTGGTGGTGAACAACTTCTACGGCAGCGCCTGCGAAGTGCAGTTGCCGGAGGGAGTGATGACCGAGCGCATGGAGCAGCGCCTGGTCATCAGTAACTACGCGGACCATCAAACCCGCAGTCGCCAGCTGTTCCTGCGGCCTTACGAGTCCTTTGTCCTGCACCTGATCGACCGCTGACAACCTTCCCCGCATGAGCGCGGCGTGCCCGGTACACCGCGAGCTTTCGCTCGCCGGTAGGGCGGCGCCTGCGGGGCACACACACAGAATAAAAATAATGGGGTGGCTTATGAAAACAACAATAAATCGCGGTCTCGCAGCCTCTTGCGTCTGCCTGGCCTTGCCGTTCCCGGCTCAGGCCCTGGAGTTCGCCGGTTACCTGCGTAGCGGCCTCGGGACCTCGGTCAACAGCAGCTCGCAATCCTGTTTCCAGCTGCCTGGCGCGCAGTCCAAATACCGCCTGGGCAACGAATGCGAACAGTACGCCGAGCTGGAGCTGCGCCAGGACCTGTACACCCTGGACGATGGCTCGGTGCTCAGCGTCGATGCCATGGCGTCGCTGTATAACCAGTACGACCGCAGCCTGACCTTCCAGGGCGACAACGGCTCGGCGCGCATGCCGCAGATGTATGCCCAGTGGTCGAACATGCCCAGCCTCAATGGCGGCTCGCTGTGGGCCGGTCGGCGTTACTACAAGCGCAACGACATCCATATCTCCGACTTCTACTACTGGAACCAGAGTGCCACCGGCGGCGGCATCGAGGACGTGCTGATCGGCGACCTGAAATACAGTTATGCCTTCTCGCGCAAGGACAACCTGTACCAGAAGGACTACATCAACCGGCACGACTTCAACGTCGCCGGTTTCAAGACCAACCCCGGCGGCGAGCTGGAACTGGGCCTGAGCTACATCGACAAGCCCGACAGTCGCGACGCCCATCGGGGTTGGGCGATCACCGCCCAGCATGTGCAAAAGGACTTCCTCGGCGGCAAGAACAAGCTGGCGTTGCAGTACGGCGAAGGCCCGGGCACCGGGCTGGGTTACACCGGCAATGTGCAACTGGACGACAGCAACAAGAGCTACCGCCTGGTGGAGTTCTTCGACTGGCAATTGACCCCGCGGTTTGGCGGGCAGGTCGAGGCGATCTATCAGAAAGACATCCGCCCCGACGGTAACGACCAGAACTGGATCTCCCTGGGCATCCGCCCGGCCTATGCGATCAGCGAGCAGTTCAAGCTGGTCACCGAGCTGGGCCACGATCAGGTCGAGGCCCCCGGCGGCACGCGCAAGCTCAGCAAGTTCACCTTCGCCCCGACCTGGTCGCCCAAGGGCCCGGAATTCTGGGCCCGCCCCGAGGTGCGCCTGTACTACACCTATGCCAGCTGGAACCAGGCCGCCAAGCGCGCGGCGAACGAGCTGGCGGCGGGTTCGGCGCTGTCCGATACCGGCGCCTTCGGCACGGCCAGGCATGGTGCGAACGTCGGATTGCAGGTCGAGTACTGGTGGAAATAAGCGATGCTGTCGGGGCTCGCGCTCCATCGGCACTTACAAGAACAAACAGCAGGTGAAGTCATGGCTACAACCCAACAATTGCAACTGCTCGCGCCGCTGTCCGGGCTGCTGATGCCCCTGGAGCAAGTGCCGGACCCGGTGTTCTCAAGCCGGGTCATCGGTGACGGCCTGTGCATCGACCCGACCTCGCAGACCCTGCGCGCGCCGCTGGCCGGTGTGGTCAGCAATGTGCAGGACAGTGGCCATGCGGTGAGCATCACCGACGACAACGGGGTGCAGGTGCTGATGCACATCGGCCTGGACACGGTGAACCTGGCGGGCAAGGGCTTTAGCCGCCTGGTGCAGGAGGGCCAGCGGGTCGAGGCCGGGCAGCCGCTGATCGAGTTCGATGCCGACTACATCGCCGTGCATGCCCGCAGCCTGTTGACGCTGATGCTGGTGGTCAGTGGCGAGCCGTTCACCTGGCTGACAGGGGACAGTGCGTTGGTGGACAGCGGCCAGCCGTTGTTGCAGCTGAGCCTGGGCGCGCCTGCGCCAAGCGCGGAGCCCGAGGAAGAGGGCGAGGCGCTGTTCTCCAAACCGGTGACGCTGCCCAATCCCAATGGCCTGCATGCGCGCCCGGCGGCGGTGTTCGCCCAGGCGGCCAAGGGCTTCAAGGCGAGCATCTGCCTGCACAAGCAGCAGGCCAGCGCCAACGCCAAGTCCCTGGTGGCGATCATGGCGTTGCAGACCGCGCAGGGCGATGCCCTGCAAGTCAGCGCGGCGGGTGAGGATGCCGAGAGGGCGATCAAGACCCTGGCCGAATTGCTGGCGAGTGGTTGTGGCGAGGCGGTGACGGCGATTGCCGTCGAGCCGGTGGCGGCGGTTGCGGCGCCAGCGGGCAAGTTGCTGCGAGGCGTCTGCGCCTCGACGGGCTCGGCCTTCGGGCAAGTGGTGCAGGTGGCCGAGCAGAAGCTTGAGATCGTCGAGTTCGCCAGCGATCAGGCCGCGCAGCGTGGGCAGCTGGAGCGGGCGCTGGCGCAGGCCACCGAGGCCCTGCAAGTCCTGCGGGACAAGGCCGCCAGCACAGCCCAGGGCGAGATCTTCAAGGCTCACCAGGAACTGCTGGAAGACCCGAGCCTGCTGGAGCAGACCCAGGCCCTGATCAGCGACGGCAAGAGCGCGGCATTCGCCTGGAACCGCGCCACCGAAGCCACCGCCGAGCTGTTCAAGGATTCAGGCAGTCCGTTGCTGGCCGAGCGCGCCCTGGACCTGATGGATGTCGGGCTGCGGGTGCTCAAGTTGCTGCTGGGTGTGCAGGACAGCGCCTGGGCCCTGCCGGAGCAGGCGATCCTGATTGCCGAGCAGCTCACCCCGTCCCAGACCGCCAGCCTCGATACCCGCAAGGTGCTGGGGTTCGCCACGGTCGGCGGTGGGGCCACCAGCCATGTGGCGATTCTGGCCCGGGCCCTGGGGTTGCCGGCGATCTGCGGCCTGCCGGTACAGGTGCTGGCGTTGGCCAGCGGCACACCGGTGCTACTGGATGCCGACCAGGGCGAATTGCACCTGGAGCCTGCGCCGGCGGTGATCGCACAGTTGCAGGCACGACGCCAGCAGCAACAGCAGCGCCAGCGCCAGGAGCTGGAGCAGTCGGCCCAGGCCGCGGTGACCCGCGACGGCCATCACTTCGAGGTGACGGCCAACGTCGCTTCGCTGGCCGAGGCGGAGCAGGCCATGGACCTGGGCGGGGAGGGCGTCGGCCTGTTGCGTTCGGAATTTCTTTACCAGGACCGCGGCGTCGCCCCGAGCCATGAGGAACAGGCCGCGACCTACAGCGCCATCGCCCGGGCCCTGGGGTCGGAGCGCAATCTGGTGGTGCGGACCCTGGATGTCGGTGGCGACAAACCGCTGGCCTATGTGCCGATGGAGCCTGAAGCCAACCCCTTCCTCGGCATGCGCGGGATCCGCCTGTGCCTGGAGCGCCCGCAGCTGTTGCGCGAGCAGTTCCGGGCGATCCTCGCCAGCGCCGGGCTGGCTCGCCTGCACATCATGCTGCCGATGGTCACCCAGCTGGCGGAGTTGCGGCAGGCGCGGCAGATGCTGGAGGACGAAGCCCTGGCCCTGGGGCTCAAGGAGTTGCCGAAGCTGGGGATCATGATCGAAGTGCCGTCGGCGGCGCTGCTGGCCGACCTGTTCGCGCCGGAGGTGGATTTCTTCTCCATCGGCACCAACGACCTGACCCAGTACACCCTGGCCATGGACCGCGATCATCCGCGCCTGGCCAGCCAGGCCGACAGTTTCCACCCGGCGGTGCTGCGCCTGGTCGCCTCCACGGTCAAGGCTGCCCATGCCCATGGCAAGTGGGTCGGCGTGTGCGGGGCGCTGGCTTCGGAAACCCTGGCGGTGCCGCTGCTGCTGGGGCTGGGCGTGGACGAGCTGTCGGTCAGCGTGCCGCTGATTCCGGCGATCAAGGCCGGCGTGCGCGAGGTCGAGTTGAGCCAGTGCCAGGCCCTCGCCGGGCGCATTCTCGGCCTGGAAAGCGCCGAGCAGGTGCGTGACGCCTTGCACCAGCATCGGCAATCGACGCTGGCCCCTTCACCGGTTCTGGAGAACTGAACATGTTCGAGAAATTGCAGCGGGCGTTCTGGAAGGCCCTGACCCCGGACCTGGTGCCCGACCAGCCGAAAGCGCCGGCCCAGGCCAAGGACGACGCCGCCCTGGACGAGGCCGTCATCGCGGCGCTGGGCGGCGCCAACAACCTCAAGGCCCGGCAACGCGTGGCCCTGACCCGGGTGCGGGTGGAATTGCATGACCCGACCTTGCTCGATGCCACGGCCTTGCGTAATGCCGGCGTGCCCGGGGTGATGGCGCTGGTCGGCGGCGTGGTGCATCTGCTCGTCGGCTTATCTCCTCTGTAGCCGCTGCCGAGCCTGCGAGGCTGCGTACGGATGCGAAGCGTCCGCAACCCAGGCAATGCGTTGCACCTGAGCCACCACGTTGGATGCCTTGGCGGGCGCTGCGCGCCCGTACGCAGCCTCGCAGGCTCGGCAGCGGCTACAGGGACGATTACGCCTGCGGCCGCTTGCCGCGCCGGCCTTACTGTTTCTCAACTGCGGGTGTATCGTATTCGCCTTTTGCGGGCCCCGGCCCGCCGCGGATACGTGAGGTAGTTGAGTCCATGTCCTTTACCCGTCGACAGATACTCGGTGGTCTGGCCGGTCTTGCCGTGGTTGGTGTGGGCGCCGGCGGCACGGCGCGTTACTGGCTGGGCAAGATGGCCGACGCCGAGGCGGGTCACGATTATCAACTGATCGCCGCGCCGCTGGACGTGGAACTGGTGCCGGGCCACAAGACCGAAGCCTGGGCCTTTGGCCCGTCCGCGCCGGGCACCGAGCTGCGGGTGCGCCAGGGCGAGTGGCTGCGGGTGCGCTTCATCAACCACCTGCCGGTAGCCACCACCATCCACTGGCATGGCATCCGCCTGCCGCTGGAAATGGACGGCGTGCCTTACGTCTCGCAATTGCCGGTGATGCCGGGCGAGTACTTCGACTACAAGTTCCGTGTGCCGGATGCCGGCAGCTACTGGTACCACCCCCACGTCAACAGCAGCGAAGAACTGGGTCGCGGCCTGGTTGGCCCGCTGATCATCGAAGAGCGCGAACCCACCGGCTTCAAGTACGAACGCACCCTGAGCCTGAAAAGCTGGCATGTGGATGAAGCCGGCGCCTTCGTGCCTTTCAGCATTCCCCGCGAGGCGGCGCGTGGCGGCACGGCGGGGCGTCTGTCGACCATCAATGGCGTGTCCCAGGCAGTGGTGGAGATCCCGGCCGGGCAGATCACCCGCGTGCGCCTGCTCAACCTCGACAACACCCTGACCTACCGCATCAACATTCCGGGTGTCGAAGCGCAAATCTACGCCCTGGACGGCAACCCTATCGAGCCGCGGCCGCTGGGCAAGGAATACTGGCTGGGGCCGGGCATGCGCATCTGCCTGGCGATCAAGGCGCCGCCGGCCGGTGAAGAATTGTCGTTGCGCAACGGCCCGGTGCGCCTGGGCACCTTGCGTTCGGTGGCCAACAGCGACGCGCCGACCGAGTGGCCGCCGGCGTTGCCGGCCAACCCGATCGCCGAGCCGGACCTGGATAACGCCGAGAAGCTCAACTTCAACTTCGAGTGGGTTGGCTCGGTCTCGGTGAACGTGGACAATGGCAAGCCACCGAGCCTCTGGCAGATCAATGGCAAGGCCTGGGACATCACCGACAAGACCTGCGCCGACCGCCCGATCGCCACGCTCAAGAAGGGCCAGAGCTACATTTTCGAATTGAAGAACATGACTCAGTACCAGCACCCGATCCACTTGCACGGCATGAGCTTCAAGGTCATCGCCTCGAACCGCAAGAAGATCACCCCGTACTTCACCGACACCTACCTGCTGGGCAAGAACGAGCGTGCCCGGGTGGCGCTGGTGGCGGATAACCCGGGGGTGTGGATGTTCCATTGCCATGTGATCGACCACATGGAAACCGGCCTGATGGCCGCCATCGAGGTGGCCTGATGCGGCAGATTCGCCCCGCCCGGATCATCGATCGCAGCCGCGACCAGGACTTCATGCGTGAAGCCCTGGCCCTGGCCGCCCAGGGCGCGGCCCTGGGCGAGGTGCCGGTGGGCGCGGTACTGGTGCAGGACGGGGAAATCATCGGCCGAGGTTTCAACTGCCCGATCAGCGGCAGCGATCCCAGCGCCCACGCGGAAATGGTCGCGATCCGCGCCGCGGCCCAGGCGGTCGACAACTATCGCCTGCCCGGCAGCACCCTCTACGTGACCCTGGAGCCATGCAGCATGTGCGCCGGGCTGATCGTGCATTCGCGTATCGCCCGGGTGGTGTACGGCGCGCTGGAGCCCAAGGCGGGCATCGTGCAGAGCCAGGGGCAGTTCTTCAGCCAGGGCTTTCTCAACCACCGGGTATTGGTCGAGGGCGGGGTGCTGGCCGAGGAGTGCGGCGCGGTGTTGAGCGAGTTTTTCAAGGCACGCCGGGCGCGCTGATCCTCGGATTTTTCGCGAGCAAGCTCGCTCCTACAGAAAAGCATACGGTCCCTGTAGGAGCGAGCTTGCTCGCGATAGCATCCGCCCAGACGCCGCAATTACTTCCTGGCGACAATCACCGCGCGCATCGGCGCCGGCAGGCCTTCGATGGTCTTGCTGTGGTCGTTGGGGTCGAGGAAATCGCTCAGCGACTGGTACTTCATCCACTCGGTGCCGCGCTGTTCCTCGATGCTGGTCACGCTCACATCCACGCAACGCACATCGCTGAAGCCGGCACGACGCAGCCACAGTTCCAGGGCCGGCACCGACGGCAGGAACCATACGTTACGCATCTGCGCGTAGCGGTCTTCCGGCACCAGCACCTGATGCCGGTCGCCTTCCACCACCAGGGTTTCCAGCACCAGTTCGCCGCCCTTGACCAGGCAGTCCTTGAGCGCCAGCAAATGCTCGATCGGCGAGCGGCGGTGGTAGAACACGCCCATGGAAAACACCGTGTCGAAGCCTTCCAGGTTGGGTGGCAGGTCCTCGAACGGGAACGGCAGGTGCCACACCGCGGGCTCCGACAGGTAACGCTGCACCGCCTGGAACTGGCAGAAGAACAGCCAGTTCGGATCGACGCCGATCACGCTGTGGGCACCGGCGCCGAGCATGCGCCACATGTAGTAGCCGTTGCCGCAGCCGACATCGAGGATGCGTTTGCCTTGCAGGTCGAGGTGCTTCGCGACCCGCGACCATTTCCAGTCCGAGCGCCATTCGGTGTCCACATGCACGCCGAACAGGTCGAACGGGCCCTTGCGCCAGGGCGACAGGCCCATCAGCGCGCTGCGCATCTGGGCGCGGGTAGCGTCGTCGCAGTCGGTGTCCAGGGTCAGGCCGTCAAGCAGGTCGATCGTGCTCGGCTGGATCTTCGGCAGAGCGTCCAGCGCGTTCTGCCAGCGCTCCAGGTCGCCGTGGCCCTTTTCCATCTTGGTGTCGAGTTGCGCTTGCAGGGTGTTGGCCCAGTCGGCCAGCGGTGTACCGGCCAGGCGGCGGGCGAGGGGGGACAGATCGATCATGGCAAGGCAATCAACGAGGCAAAGTTAAGACACTGGAACCACGGCACGACTTTCGAGAACCCGGCGGCCAGCAGGCGTTCGCGGTGTTCTTCGAGGCTGTCGGGCTTCATGACGTTTTCGATGGCGCTGCGCTTCTGGGCGATTTCCAGTTCGCTGTAGCCGTTGGCGCGCTTGAAGGCGATGTGCAGGTCGGTGAGCAGCGCATGCTCCTCGGGGTCGTTGAAGCGCAGTTTCTCCGAGAGAATCAGCGCGCCGCCGGGCAGCAGCGCCTGGCGAATGCGCCCGAGCAGGGCCAGGCGCTGTTCGGGGGCGATGAATTGCAGGGTGAAGTTCAGCGCCACCACCGAGGCGGGCTGGAATTCCAGGGCGAGGATGTCGCCTTCGATCACTTCGACCGGCAACAGCTCCTGGAACATCGAGTCCTGGCCGTTGAGGTACTCGCGGCAGCGCTCGACCATGGCCGCCGAGTTATCCACCGCGATCACCCGGCAGCCGTCGGTGCGCACATGGCGGCGCAGGGCTTGGGTCACGGCGCCGAGGGACGAGCCCAGGTCGTAGAGCACGCTGTTGGGCTGGGCGAACTGGGCGGCGAGCACGCCAAGGTTCTCGACAATGGTCGGGTAACCCGGCACCGAGCGCTTGATCATGTCCGGGAACACCCGCACCACGTCCTCGTTGAAGGCGAAGTCGGGCACCTGGGCCAGGGGCTGGGCGAAAAGGCGGTCGGGTTCTTTGCTCACGGCGGTTCCAGCGGTGGAGATAGAAAGAGGGGCGGCATTTTAGCCAAGTTGGCGCGGCGATGCGCGGTCTGTCTGATAAAGCGCGGGGACCGGTCGTAAGACCACTGCGTGGTCTATCGCGAGCAAGCTCGCTCCTACATGGAATGATTCCCCCCTGTAGGAGCGAGCTTGCTCGCGATAAGTCCCTTAAGGCTGCTGCGGGACGATCAGATCTCGCGCTTTTTCGCGGTAAACGCCGACGCCGCAATCCCCCATTGCCCCAGCCAGTAACTGAGGATGATCAGGTAGGGCGCGGCATCGAAGGCGACCACAAAACGGCTGATGCCGATCACGCTGTCGGAGAACACGAAGGCCACGGCGCCGGCGGCGGCCAGTTGCGCCGAGCGCTTGGGCACCTCGCTGCCCAGGCGAGCCAGGGCGCGCCAGAGCATGGCGCTGATGGCCAGGCCGTAGACGATCACCGGTACCAGCAACGGGCCGAGGCCATGGCTGATCAGGATGCCCAGCAACGCCGCGCCGACGACCAGGGCCAGCAGCAGGGGCAAGGGCGCCAGGCGCCGGCAATCGCTGGTATAGGCCTTGAGATAGGCCAGGTGCGCGACCAGGAAAGCGCCGAGGCCGAACACGAACAGGTCGGCGGGCCAGGCCAGCAGCACGTCGCCGAGCAGGGAGAACAACAGGCCGAGGCTGATCCAGCGGCGATAGTCGCTGGGGGGCGCATCGTGCAGCCAGCCGAGCAGGGCCAGCACCGGCAGCGGCTTGACCAGCAGGCACAGCAGGGTGGCGTGAATGCTCAGGCCGTAGAGGAAGGTCACCGCGCCCATCAGCGCCAGGATCAGCCAGCCCATGTCATTTGACCGAAATGGCGCAGTCGAAGGCTTTCACCGGCGCGACTTCCGGGGCCCAGGGCTGTTGATAGGTCAGCAGCAGGCGCCCGGTGCCGGCGGCGAAGGCCTGGAAACGCCAGGTGGACTGGCCGGCGCTGCCCACCAGGCCACTGTCTTCGGGGTTGCTGTAGACCTCGGGGCTGATTTTGCGCAGCACGCCGCCGGCCGAGTCCTGGATCGCCCAGCGATAACCCGTGGTCGGGTTGCTCGGCAGGGTCAGGATCAGGTTTTGCCCGTTGCTCAGTTGCACTGGGCATTCGCTCTGGTTCTCGACCGTGACGTTGTGCTTGGGTTGGCTGGCGCAGGCGGCGAGCAGGGCGAGGCTGAGGGGCAGCAACAGACGAATCGGTGACATGGGTCAGAAAGCTCCGGTCATGACAAAGGGCGAGCATAACCGAAGATTGAGGAATATGTGGTGGGGCAGGCGAGACGTTGTAGGAGCGAGCTTGCTCGCGATGAAGGCAGCGCGTAGTACCTGACGCACCGCGTCATCGTTCATCGCGAGCAAGGACTGGGCGTCCCCCTGCTCCTACGGACAGCGTTTAGAACAGCACTTTCGCCACATCGGCGAAACGCTTGGCGAAGTGCACGGTGATGCCTTCCTTGAGGTACTCCGGCAGCTCTTCGAAGTGGCCGCGGTTGGCTTCCGGCAGGATCAGCTCGTAGAGCTTCTGCCGGCGCGCCGCGATGACCTTCTCGCGCACCCCGCCGATGGGCAGGACATGCCCGGTCAGGGTCAGCTCGCCGGTCATGGCCACGCCCTTTTTCGGCGGCTGGTTGCGTGCCAGGGACAGCAGGGCGCTGGCCATGGTCACCCCGGCGCTCGGGCCATCCTTCGGCGTGGCGCCTTCCGGCACGTGCAGGTGGACGAATGCCTCGTCGAAGAACTTGGCATCGCCACCAAATTGCTTGAGGTGCGAGGTGACGTAGCTGTAGGCGATTTCCGCCGACTCCTTCATCACATCGCCCAACTGCCCGGTGAGCTTGAAGCCACGGTTGAGGGTATGAATCCGCGTGGCTTCGATCGGCAGCGTGGCGCCGCCCATGCTGGTCCAGGCCAGGCCGGTGATCACCCCGGTGCCGCTGAGCACCTGCTCGTTGCGGAACACCGGCATGCCCAGGGACGCCTCCAGGTCTTTCGGGCCGAGCTTGATCACCGCGTCCGGTTCTTCCAGCAGCCGCACCACGGCCTTGCGCACCAGTTTGCCCAGCTGTTTTTCCAGCTGGCGCACGCCGGCCTCGCGGGCGTAACCATCGATCACCGCGCGCAGCGCCGCGTCGCTGATACTCAGGTTGGCCTTGGACACACCCGCCTTTTCCAGCTGTTTGGGCCACAGGTGGCGCTTGGCGATGGCCAGCTTTTCCTCGGTGATGTAGCCCGACAGGCGAATCACTTCCATCCGGTCCAGCAACGGGCCGGGAATCGAATCCAGGGTGTTGGCGGTGCACACGAACAGCACTTTCGACAGGTCCAGGCGCAGGTCCAGGTAGTGGTCGAGGAATTCCACGTTCTGTTCCGGGTCGAGGGTTTCCAGCAGCGCCGAAGCCGGGTCGCCCTGGTAGCTCTGGCCCATCTTGTCGATCTCGTCGAGCATGATCACCGGGTTCATCACCTCGACGTCTTTCAACGCCTGCACCAGCTTGCCCGGCAGGGCGCCGATGTAGGTGCGGCGGTGGCCCTTGATCTCGGCCTCGTCACGCATGCCGCCGACGCTGAAGCGGTAGAACGGCCGGCCCAGGGATTCGGCGATGGACTTGCCGACACTGGTCTTGCCCACGCCGGGCGGGCCCACCAGCAGCACGATGGAGCCGCTGATCTCGCCCTTGTAGGCGCCGACCGCGAGGAATTCGAGAATCCGGCTCTTGATGTCGTCGAGCCCGGCGTGATGCTGGTCCAGCACCTTGCGCGCATGCTTGAGGTCGAGCTTGTCCTCGCCGTACACGCCCCAGGGCACGGCGGTGGCCCATTCCAGGTAGTTGCGGGTGACCGCGTACTCCGGCGAGCCGGTCTCGAGGATCGACAGTTTGTTCATTTCCTCCACGATGCGCTTTTGCGCTTGAGGAGGCAGGACCTTGCCAGCCAGACGCTGCTCGAACTGCTCGATGTCGGCGCTGCGATCGTCCTTGGTCAGGCCCAGCTCCTGCTGGATGACCTTGAGCTGTTCCTTGAGGAAGAACTCGCGCTGATGCTCGCCGATCTTGCGATTGACCTCGGCGGAAATCTCTTTCTGCAGGCGCGCGACCTCGACTTCCTTGCGCAGCATCGGCAGGACTTTTTCCATGCGCTTGAGCATCGGCACGCAGTCGAGCACTTCCTGCAGTTCGTTGCCGGTGGCCGAGGTCAGCGCGGCGGCGAAGTCGGTCAAAGGCGACGGGTCGTTGGGACTGAAGCGGTTGAGGTAGTTCTTCAGCTCTTCGCTGTACAGCGGGTTGAGCGGCAGCAGTTCCTTGATCGCGTTGATCAGCGCCATGCCGTAGGCCTTGACCTCGTCGGTCGGCTCGCTCGGCTGGTGCGGGTATTCGACCTCCACCAGATAGGGCGGGCGATGGTGCTTGAGCCAGGTGCGGATGCGCACGCGGGTCAGGCCCTGGGCCACGAACTGCAGCTTGCCGTTCTCGCGGCTGGCGTGGTGCACCTTGACCAGGGTGCCGTACAGCGGCAGGGCCGAGGTGTCGAAATGGCGTGGGTCTTCCGGCGGGGTGTCCATGAAGAACAGCGCCAGGGAATGGTGTTCGGACTTGCTCACCAGCTCCAGGGTTTCGGCCCAGGGTTCTTCGTTGACGATCACCGGCAAGACTTGCGCGGGGAAGAACGGCCGATTGTGGATCGGGATGATGTAGACCTTGTCCGGCAGATTCTGCCCGGGCAGGGCCAGGCCCTTGCCGGAGGACGTATGGAGTTCGGCGTTTTCCGGGTCGGCGTATTCACTCATGGTTTCAGGAAGTTCTTGCTGGTCGCTCATGGGGCACCTGCGCAATGGGGTATGCCAGGTTAGATGGGGCAGGTGACGAGCGGTTTCAATGGTGCCCGGGCCGGATCAATTATTTCAGTCCTTGTCGCCGCAACGCAGGGCAGCCTCCAAAGCGCTGATTGTGAGGCTGTCATTTCTGCGCAAGAACGTTGGTAAATTGGCGGTGACAAAAAAATGACTTTATGAACCCCCTGATTTTATTGCGTGATCTTCTTCTCTTGGCAGTCTAATCTGGACTGATTAAATGTTGTTAGGGAAATGGCATTTATTTGACGCATCTTTAGCTGCCCAGAGGGACGCGTAATGATCAAAGGACTTTTCAGCGGGGAGCGGCGGGTGTCGCCGTGGGGGTGCAGGGGCGACAACAGTGAGGTCGCGGCGACGAGAGCCGTCTCATGAAGTGGCGCCATACGTTCCAGGTAAGGATCACTGGGGTATTGGCGTTGTTGCTGTTGATCGTGATCGGGGTGGTGTATTTCGCCGTCAAGGCCGCGACCAATCATGCGGTGGAAAACCAGGCGCAAGTGCAGCTGCAAACCGGCGCCCGGGTCTTCGAACGCCTGCTCGAACTGCGCGGTCGGCGCTTGCGTTATGGCGTGGACTGGCTGGTGGTGGACTCGCAGTTCCGTGAGGCGGTGATCAGCGGCGACTCGCTGGCGATTCTCGAGGCGCTGCGTCAGCATGGTACCGGCACCCGCGGCAGCGAGCTGTTCGTGCTCGGCGCCGAAGGCACGGTGATCGCCAGCACCCTGGGGGCGATCGCCGAGCGTGAGCATTTCCCCTACGACCGAGCATTGCGCACGGCCCTGCGGCAGAACAAAAGCATGTTGATCGTCGCGCTCAAGGGCCAGCCTTATCTGCTGGTCCAGGGGCAGGTACTGACGCCGATGCACATGAATCGGGTGGTCATGGCGTTTCGCATGGACGACCTGTTCGCCAGCGAGTTGCGCTCCATGAGCAACCTGGAGGTGTCATTCCTCACCCTGCAGGACGGGCGCGCGGGGGAGCTGTTCAGCACTCAGCCGGATATTTTCTGGGCGACCATCATCACCACCCTGCGCAATGCGTCCTGGCGCGCGCGACCACAGCTGAGCGATGCCCACGGCAAGCGTTTCCTCAATCAGGCCCTGCAACTGGCCAATACCGACGATCCCGACGACCCCAAGGTTCTGGCGTTGCTGCAAAGCCCGCTGGATCACGCCTTGCAGGCCTTCGCGCCGCTGGACCGCGAGTTCCTGGTGATTGCCCTGGTGGCGCTGGTGGTGTCGCTGGCCGGTGCCCTGTTCATGGCGCGGCGGGTGTCGCGGCCGTTGAATGTGCTGGCCGATGCCGCCCAACGCATCGGCGCCGGCAACTACCAGGTGCCGGTGGTGCTCAAGCGCACCGACGAGTTCGGCTTGCTGGCCGAGGCGATCAACGCCATGCAGAGCGGGATTGCCAGCCGCGAGCTGCAACTGGCCCACAACGCCCTGCACGACCCCCTGACCGGCCTGCCCAACCGGGCGCTGGCCATGGAGCGCCTGAGCAACGCCATCAGCGCCGGGCGCAAGGTGGTGCTGCTGTACCTGGGCATCGAGGACTATCGGGCGATCAACGAAGGCCTGGGCCCGGAAGGGGTGGAGCAGATGATGCGCGAAGTCAGCCGGCGGCTGTCGGAGACGGTGTCCACCGGCGACACCGCCGCGCGCATCACCGCCAACGAGTTTCTGTTGCTGCTGGAAAATACCGAGATCGATGGCGCGGTGGCCATGGCCGATCGGCTCCATGCGTTATTGAGCCGGCCGCAGCCCCTGCGTGGCGATGAAGTGCAGCGCCAGGTGTGCATCGGCGTGGCGGTCTACCCCACCGACGGGCAATCGGCGGAAGAGCTGATCAGCCGCGCCGCCATCGCCCGCCACGACGCGGCCGCCCAGCCCGGTTACCTGCAGATCTACCAGCAGGACCGCGACCTGGCTCATCAGCGCCAGATCGGACTGATCCGCGACCTGCGCCGGGCCGCAGCGGAAGGCGAGCTGTTCTTGCTGTACCAGCCCAAGCTGGACCTGCGGCACGGCCATGTGCACCAGGCCGAAGCCCTGCTGCGCTGGCAGCACCCGGAGTTCGGCATGGTCTCGCCGGCGGAGTTCATCCCCCTGGCCGAGCGCACCGGCAGCATGAACAGCCTGACCCTGTGGGTGATCGAGGAGGGCATGCGGCAACTGGCCGAATGGAACATGCGCGGGCTGCATCTGCAATTGTCGCTGAACATCTCGGCGGACGACCTGCATGGCCACGACCTGGCGGCGCGGGTGAGCGTGTTGCTGCAGCGTTATCGGTTGTCCGCCGAGCAGCTGATTTTCGAGATCACCGAAAGCGCCATCATGCGTCACCCGGAGCAGGCGCTGGAGGTGTTGCAGAGCCTGCGCGACTGCGGCATCAGCCTGTCGGTGGACGACTTCGGCACCGGCTACTCGTCGCTGGCGCAATTGCAGCGGCTGCCGGTGCAGGAGTTGAAGATCGACCAGTCGTTTATCCGCAACCTCGACGAAACCAGCGGCGACGCGGTGATCGTGCGTTCCACCATCGAGATGAGCCACAACCTGGGGCTCAAGGTGGTGGCCGAAGGGGTGGAGCAGGAGCGCAGCCTGCGCCTGCTGGAGCGCTGGCATTGCGACACGGCCCAGGGCTACCTGATCAGCCGGCCGCTGACTGCCACAGCCTTCGAGGCTTGGCTGTTGAAGTCGCGGATTTCCAGCTGAGCAGCCCTGTGTGGCCGCTCCGGGCGCTGCAGCCAGAGATCTGCAGGCCCTGCTTCACGGTGTGAAGTCTGGCGCCAGAACCCTCGGCGATGGGCCGCGGCTTACTGCTTGGTGCACTCGGCGGGGAGCGCCACGACGCCGCCCATGGAGGCGAAGGCGACCATGCCGCCACTGGGCAGGATGCAATTGTATTCGCCGTTGCTGGTGCTGGCGGTGAAGTAGGTCTGGGATGCGTCGCTGCGCACATTGGAGACCGTGGTCACGGGCTTGCCGAGGGTGGTCTGGGCGCGGTTCTTGAGGTCGTCGTTGCTGGGTTTGGCAATGGCGCAACCGCCCAGGGCGAGCACCAGGCCGCCGAGCAGGGTGAGGGTACGGGCAGTGGGGTGGAGGTTCATGGTGATTCTTCCTTGGCGTTGTTGTGTTTTCTACGGCGCAGCCGGCCCCGACACCGCAGAGCGGCGGTGTTGAGAAGAGCGAGTGAGTGGTTGGCACTATATCGCCGGGGTGGGGGAGGGTCGATTAGCACAGATGGGCTAATGTCCCTTTGCAATGACCGGGTTGAGGACGGCGTCGGCGCAGGGCCGGCTGGAGTCGCCGGCCCCGGATCGAGGTTCAGCTCAGCAGTTGTTCCTGCAGGCGCCGGCCGAGTACGTCCAGCAGGTCGCAACCATCGCGCAGGGGGATGACGCAGAGCTGGGCGAAATCCTGGAGCAGCGCCGGGTTGCCGTGCAGGTTGGCGTCGCTGGCGAGGTTTTCCAGCAACTGGGCCGCGGCGCGGATGCGGTGGGCGGCGGCTTCGTGCAGCACATCCAATGGCGCCTCGGTGTCGATCAGCAAGGCAGGGATGGTGCAGTCGTTGCTGGTCAGGGCCATGTAGCGGCGGGGGGAGGTGTTGTCGATGAGCACGGGTGGATCGGGAACGACTTTTTTCATTGAACTGGCTCCGGGTAGGGATCTGAGCCGCCAACAGCCTTCCTACGGGCTTGGGTGGCAGCCGTGCGCGGGGTAGGAACCGAATACCCAGGGACTCGGCCACGTCGAAACGTGCCCGCGCACAGCCGCCGCGGCTGATCTTACGGACACCTCAAAGGGGCCGCAATCAGTCGGGACGCGTACGCGCCAAGGGTCATCAAAAGGGTTCCTACGCCCTGTCACTGAATTGGCAGTGACAGACCAAACCATAGAGTCCGAGGCCCGGCGGGACAAGGTGATGGGAGTCGAGGCGTGTTGTAGGAATTTTCGCCATAACCACTGCCACACCGATCTCGGCTCGACATTGGCCCTGTAGCCGCTGCCGAGCCCGCGAGGCTGCGATCGTCTGCGTAGCAGACGCAAGGGCGGTGTCCCCCATCAGCCTGATACACCGCGTTGTCTGGTTTAGCGTCCGATTTGCGGCCGATCGCAGCCTCGCAGGCTCGGCAGCGGCTACATGAATCGTTATCGCCCGGGAGGCTGGTGGTGGTTGGGCGGGCCCTATCGCGAGCAGCTCGCTCCTACAGGTATTGCACCGTCCTTGTAGGAGCGAGCTTGCTCGCGATGACGTCAGGCCGGGCAATACAAAAATGAAAGGCCGAAGAAACTCCCTCCAAACACCACCCACAAAAAAGGCGGCTACCCGCAGGTAACCGCCTTTTCATTCACCGCCGGTAAGGCTTATTCCGACAGTTTGTAGGCGATGATGTAGTCGCCCATCTTGGTGCCCAGCGAGCCGTGGCCACCCACGACCACCAGCACGTACTGCTTGCCATCCTTGCCGGTGTAGCTCATCGGCGTGGCCTGGCCGCCCGCTGGCAGGCGGGATTTCCACAGTTCCTTGCCGTTGTTCACGTCATAACCGCGGATGTACTGGTCCAGGGTGCCGCTGAGGAAGCCCACGCCACCGGCGGTGACCATCGAGCCGCCCATGCTCGGCACGCCGATGGGCAGGCCGATCGGTACCGGCGAGCTGTCGCGGCTGGTGCCGTTCTTGTGCTTCCACACCACTTTGTTGGTGGTCAGGTCGATACCGGCCACGTAGCCCCAGGCCGGGGCCTGGCAAGGTACGCCGAACGGCGACATGAACGGATGCATGATCACCGCGTAAGGCGCGCCGGTGTTGGGTTGCACACCGGAGGTTTCGCTTTCGCGCTTGCTGCCGGCGGCGACTTCGGCGCGCGGCACCAGCTTGGAAACGAAGGCCATGTAGTTCGGGCTGGTGAACAGCAGGTGACGGACCGGGTCGATCGACACGCTGCCCCAGTTGAACACACCGACGTTACCCGGGTAGACCAGGCTGCCCTGGATCGACGGCGGGGTGTACTGGCCTTCGTAGCGCAGTTCCTTGAACTGGATGCGGCACAGCATCTGGTCGAACGGCGTGGCGCCCCACATGCCTTTTTCTTCCAGCGGCGGCGGCAGCAGGTTCAGGTCCGAACGGGCCTGGGTCGGCGCGGTGTGGTCACCTTCGACCGCACCGCCCGGCGCCGGTACTTCCTGGATCGGCACGATCGGGGTGCCGTCGCGACGGTCCAGCACATACAGGCTGCCTTGCTTGGTCGGCTGAATCAGCGCCGGCTTGATGCCGTCCGCGGTCTTCATGTCCACCAGGGTCGGCTGGCTGCCCACGTCCATGTCCCACAGGTCATGGTGGGTGAACTGGTAGTTCCAGCGCAGCTTGCCGGTGTCGATGTCCAGGGCCACGGTGCCGGCGCTGAACTTCTCGGCGCCCGCGGTGCGGTTGCCGCCCCATTGGTCAGGCATCTGGTTGCCCAGCGGCAGGTAGACCAGGCCCAGCTTCTCGTCGACGCTGGCCAGGGACCACATGTTCGGCGAGTTGCGGGTGTAGGTCTGGCCTTCCGGCAGCGGCGTGGTGACGTCGGGGTTGCCGGCGTCCCAGTTCCACACCAGGTGACCGTCGTGCACGTCGAAGGCGCGGATCACGCCGGACGGTTCGTTGGTCGACTCGTTGTCGGTCACGTGGCCGCCGATGATCACCAGGTTACGGGTGATGGCGGCCGGCGACGTCGAGTAGTAGCCGCCCGGGGTGAACGGGCCGATACCGGCCTTCAGGTCCACGGCGCCTTTGTTGCCGAAGTCTTCGCAGACCTTGCCGGTGTCGGCGTTGATTGCGATCAGGCGCGCGTCGGCGGTCGGCAGGAACAGGCGACGCGGGCAGCTGGCGGCGATCGCCTGGCCGGCGGCCGAGAGGCTGGCCGGAGTGCTGATGGCGTCGCTTTTGTTGAAGCTGGCTTCGTCGTAGTACGACACGCCGCGGCAGGTCATGTGTGCCCAGCCACGGAAGTCATCGCCGTTCGGGCCCTGGATTTTCGGGTCGAAACGCCAGATTTCCTTGCCGGTGTCCGGGTCCAGAGCCAGCACCTGGCTGTGGGCGGTGCAGGCATAGAGCATGCCGTTGACCTTCAGCGGGGTGTTCTGGTTGGTGATTTCCACCGGGTCCTTGGCGGTCGGCATGTCGCCGGTGCGGATGCGCCAGGCTTCCTGCAGCTTGCCGATGTTGGCCGGAGTGATCTGGGTCAGCGGCGAGTAGCGGTCGCCGAACTCGGTGCGGCCATATGCCTGCCAGTCGCCTTCGGGCATGGTCGGCGCGGCGCTGGTGGTGTCGGCGCTTGCACGGCCCAGTTCGCCCGAGATCTCGCCCGGATTGGTGAACTGGCTGTTGATCGCGGCACCACCGGCCAGGACCACGGCCACGCCCAGTACCGCGGTGCTCACAGGCGCCGGGCCGTTGCGCAGCAGCGGACGACGGAACCACGGCAGCAGCAGAACCACACCCAGGGCAAAGAACAGCGACAGGCGTGGCACCAGTTGCCACCAGTCCAGGCCGACTTCCCACAGTGCCCAGACGGAGCTGGCGAACAGCACCACCCCGTAGATGAGCAGCGCGGCACTACGACCGGCCAGCAGCAGGATGCCGCTGACGATCAGGCCAATACCGGCCAACAGGTAGTACAGCGAGCCGCCGAGCATGCTCAGCTTGATCCCCCCGGCCAGCATGGCCAGGCCCATTAGCAGCAGCAAGATGCCGAGCAGGCTCGGCAGCAGGCGGCTCGGACTTGAAGCACCATCAGTGCTCATAGTGTGGTTCTCCGTGACGTTTAAGGTAGTCCCGCGCTTGTTCACTGTAGATGACGATCAGGCGCGGGCATGGTTCAGCAGTGTTTGGGAAAAACAGTTTTATTCAGATTGGGCGCGCAGGCGCCCCTCAGAACGAGCTCTGGATCTTGATCCCGCCGATCAGCGCGTCGTCGACCTTGTCCACGCCACCCGGGTGGCGGATGTATTGCAGGTTCGGGCGCACGGTCAGCCAATTAGTGACATGCACGCCGTAGTACAGCTCGGCGCTGTATTCGGTGTCCTGGGGCGGCAGGTAGGCCGGGTTGTCGTAGTCCTGGATGAGGTTGGCCTGGTTGCTCGCTTCGGCGTTCTTGCGGTAGGCCGGGTTGACGTGGACCCGGGCCATGGCGAAGCCGATGTCGTCCTTGGCGCGTGCATCGAACAGGCCTTTGTAGACCAGGCCGGCCTGGACGTAGTTGTCGATGGCGTTGGTCTTCTTGTCGTGCATCGTCGCGTTGGCGAACAGGCTCAAGCCGCGCGAGTGGTCGCTGGCCAGGCTGGTGATCTGCTGTTGCGCGCCCAGCCACAGGCCGTGCTTGCTCGAACTGCTGCGATAGGCCTCGCCGCTCAAGGCCGCCGGCTGGCCGTTGCTGTCCTTGTACACGTCGCTGGCCTTGGCGCTGCTGTAGTAGTAACCGGCGCGGTATTCACCCGGCAGGCCGCCCGGCTTCGGCGTCCACACCAGTTCCACTGGCAGCAGGGTGCCCTGGGTGCCGCTGCCGCTGAGCTTGAAGCCATTGCCGCGCTCGAGGTTGGACGGGTTCTGCTCATAGGCGCCGATCTGCGCGTAGAGCTCAGGGGTCAGGTGATATTTGACTCGCAGCGCCCACTGGCTGACCGGCCAGTTGTACCAGACGCTGCCGGCCCAGTTGCCGACCTGGGAGCCGCAGAACGCCAGGTTCTGGAAGTCGCAGGGGAAGCTGTTGAAGTCTTCGCCCTGGCCGAACCGGCCGACCTTGATGTCGAGCTTCTGGTCGAAGAATTTCTGCTGGTACCACATCTGTGTCAGGCGCCAGGTCTGGCCGCGGCCCCAGACTTCCTGGGCCGAGGTGAAGCCACCGACCCGCGGGTCGTTGATGCGGTCGTTGCTGATGTTGTCGCCGTCGCGCTTGGTGATGGTCAGTTGGAACTCGGCATCGTTCCAGCCGAGGATCTTGTTCAGGTCCAGGTGGCTGCCGAAGGCGAACTGGTCGCTGAAGCGCGCGGTGCGGTCATGGTCGTAACCGCCATGCAGGTTGGCGCCCATTTCGCCGACGAAGTCGATCTTGAAGTCGTAGCCTTTTTTCGCCAGCTCAGTGCGGTTGCCATTCCAGTCGCCGAGCATCCACGGGGACTCGCTGTCGAAGGCCGGCGCGGCCTGGGCGCAGGTGGCCAGGCCGAGGGCGCCGAGCAGGGTCATGGTTTGGTGCAGGGCGGCAGGGCGAGAGACAGCGCTGTCTTTAAGGGTTTGAACGTCTGGCATAGGTGAAATCTTGGTCTTATTCAGGGAAATGGGCAGGCAAGCAAAGGCTCGACGTGGCTCGGTTCGCGGCAGTGCGAGCACGTTAATACAGCTGATTCAAAGGGCAGGATTAAAGGTTTCAGCCTGAGCGGCGCGAAGAATAAATCAGGGGCCAGGCGAGAGAAAGGGCTTTTGTTGACATGAATCATTTCGGATTCGGTAACAGTACTGCCTCGCCTCCTGGAGCACAGGGCCTGCTGGCGCGGTGAACGCCAGGAAAGCCGTGGCGCGACGGCCCGTTGCAGGCCGTCGCGGGTCAGAGCCTCAGAAGGTGGTGCGCAAGCCGACCTCGATGCTGCGCCCCTGGGCCGGGGCGATGTCGCGCAGGATCGAGCTGGCGTAGCGCACGGTCTGGTTGGTCAGGTTCTCGCCTTTGACGAAGGCCAGCCACTGGCTGCTGCCGATGTCGAAGTGGTAACCGGCGCTGGCGCCCAGGGTGGTGTAGCCGTCGGTGCCGCTTTCGTTGTCCGGCACGCGACGCTGGCTGGCGGCGTGTTCGACATCGATGCGCGCCTGCCAGCGATCCAGCTCCCACAGCAGGCCGCTGTTCAGGCGCAGCGGTGCGATGCGTGGCAGGGCTTCGCCGTTGTCCAGGTTCTTGGCGCGGGTGTAGTCGCCGGACAGTTCCAGGGCGAACTTGCCGTAGGCGCTTTCGCCGAGCTTCCAGTGATCCTGGGCCTCGATCCCGGCAAACCGCGCGCGGACTCCGGAGTAGGTGTATTCCGGCATGCCGCCGGCGTCCTCCTCGCCTTCATCGTTGAGGGTGCGACCGCTGCCGAGCAGCCCGATGTAGTTGGAGAAGTGGCTGTAGAACACCCCGACGCTGCCTTTGTGGGTGCCGTTGTCGAAACGCAGGGCCAGGTCGCTGGACACGGCTTTTTCTTTCGACAGGTTGGCGTCGCCGACTTCATAGGTGCCGGTGGCCACGTGGGCACCGTTGGCATACAGCTCGTAGAAGGTCGGCGCGCGTTCGGTGTAGCCCAGGGTGGCGGCCACGGACCAGATCGGCGTCAGGGTGTAGACCGCGCCGGACGACAGGCTGCCGGCGGTGAAGCTGTTGGAGCTGTCGGCCTGGCTGAAGCGCTCGTTGCCTTTGCTGTCCGGGTCGACGCGGGTGTGTTCCAGGCGCCCGCCGAAGCTGAGTTTCAGGCGCTCGGTGGCCTGCAATTCTTCGAGGATGAACAGCGCGGCGCTGTCGGTATCGGTCTGGGGAACGAAGGCTTCTTCGCCGAGCGCGGAAAATTCGCTGCGGCTGACCTGGGTGCCGATCACCCCATTGAGCGGGCCGAGGGGCTGGTGGCGCGCTTCGACCCGGGCTTCATAACCCTTGTTCTTGAAAATGGTGCCGGTCTCGCCGCCTTCGATTTCGCGGTGCTCGTAATCGGTGTAGCCGGCGTCGAATTTCAGCGAGCTGAAAGGGCCGTCGAGGTTGCGCAGTTCCGAGGCGAAGGCGTAGTGATCCTGCTTCATGCGGATGCGCACGTCGTCTTCGGCGGGCGAGCCGTAGTTGGAGTCGTAGTTGCTGTAGGACAGCCCGGCGTAACCGTCGTCCCAGGTGTAGGAACCACCGATGGCGCCGCCGTCCTGGCGGCCGTCGCTGTTGCCCAGGCGGCCTTTTTTGCCGTTGCCGTCTTCACTCGCTGGGGCGTGGCGGCTGCGGGCGTAGCCGGGGATTTTCAGGTCGTTGAACTGCCGCGAGTTGGCGTCCAGGTGCAAGGCGAAGGTGCCGTTGCCGGCTTCCAGCTTGCCCGCGCTGCTGCGGGTGGTGTCGGCACCGCCATAGCGCAATTCACCGGCACCGTGGATACCTTCGATGGCGGCGGTGGGGATGCGGTTGTCGAAGGTGTTGACCACGCCGCCGATGGCGCTGCCGCCATACAGCAGGGCGGCCGGGCCGCGGACGATCTCGATGCGCTCGACGTTGACCGGGTCCAGCGGCACGGCGTGGTCGTAGGACAGCGACGACGCATCCAGGGCGCCGACACCGTTGCGCAGCAGGCGAATGCGGTCGCCGTCCAGGCCGCGAATGATCGGCCGGCTGGCGCCCGGGCCGAAGTAGGACGAAGACACACCCGGCTGTTTATTCAGGGTTTCGCCGAGGCTGCCTTGTTGTTGCAGGGTCAGCTCGTCGCCTTCCAGTACCGTGCTCGGCGCTGCCGTTTGCTGGCTGCCCAGGGGGTTGGCGGTGATGACCTGCGGTTGCAACTCCAGGGCGTGGGCCTGGGAGGCAAACAGCAAGGCGGCGGACAGCGGCGTCAGGCGCCAGAGTAAGGAGCGAGAAGGGCGGGGGGCAGAGAGGGACATCGGTCATTCCTTGGCAAGCGCAAGGCTGTGCGCTTTGAGTCAAAAGAGAACAGGCGTGACACGGCGAGGTGTCTGGATCAGGGGTTTGTTTTGTATTGATACAATATAACATCTCTTTCTGCGTAAAAAGAAAGGAACTTTTTCAGGAGAAGGGGGGCATTCGTTCCGATGTAGCCGCTGCCGCAGGCTGCGATCGAGCGGAACGCTCGCGGCGATCTCAGGTGCATGAGCGCCTTCGGCGCTATCGCAGCCTGCGGCAGCGGCTACAGTTGATGAGTGTTCGCCCTTCCACGGGCTCGAAGCCTCGGCTAAGGTGCGCGACTTCCTTTTTCTCTTGCTCAAAGGCCCGGCATGACTGCAACGAACAACGACCCGCTGCACGGCGTTACCCTGGAACAGATCCTCAAGGCGCTGGTGGAACACTACGAATGGCAGGGGTTGGCCGAGCGCATCGATATCCGTTGCTTCAAGAGCGACCCGAGCATCAAGTCGAGCCTGACCTTCTTGCGCAAGACGCCCTGGGCGCGGGAGAAAGTCGAGCAGCTGTACGTGAAACTGCAGCGCACCAAACGCCCGCTCTAAGGACCTTCGATGGCTGTCGAGCCGGTTTTTCCTTCAGGCGGCAAACGGTTGTTCACCGCGCTGGCCGCGTTGCTCGGCTGGTTGGGGCTGACGATCCAGCTGTACCTGATCCTCCATCTGCGCTGGACAGTGGACGCCAGCCTGCTGGGCGGGCTGATCAACTTTTTCAGTTTCTTTACCGTGCTCACCAACACCCTGGTGGCGGTGGTGCTGACCTGTGCCCTGGACCTGCGCAGCTCGCGCGGGCAGCGGTTCTTTCTGCAACCCTGGGTCAGCAGCGGTATCGCGGTCAGCATTGTGGTGGTGGGGCTGGCGTACAGCCTGTTGCTGCGTCACCTGTGGCATCCCCAGGGCTGGCAGTTGGTGGCGGACGAGTTGCTGCACGACGTGATGCCGCTGCTGTTTCTCGTCTACTGGTGGTGCTGCGTGCCCAAGGGGCGCCTGGGGCTGCGGCATGTCGCCGGGTGGATACTCTACCCGCTGCTGTACTTCGCTTATGTGCTGCTGCGCGGGCACGTGCTGGGGCTGTATCCCTATCCTTTTGTCGACGTGGGCAAGCTGGGCTATGCGCAGGCGTTCGTGAATGCGCTGGGGATTCTGGCGGGGTTCGTGCTGGTGGCGCTGGGGATGGTCGGGCTGGATCGTTGGCTGGGGCGGCGCCGGGCTTGAGTATGCGGTGACTGGAAGGGCGTTATCGCGGGCAAGCCTCGCTCCTACAGAAAATGAATGACGGTGTTCCGCTTGAATTCTGTAGGAGCGAGGCTTGCCCGCGAAAGGCGGCAAAGCCGCCGCTTATTCTTCTTCGCTACTGTCCAGGCGCCAATAACCGGCGGCCTTGACGAACTCGTCGTCGAGCCGGTGCTCGTCCAGCAGCACCCGGCGAATCTGCCGCGAGACTTTGCTTTCCGTGGCCACCCAGGTGTACAGCTTGCCGTTCGGTACCTGCAGCCCGCGCACGGTGCCGATCAGGTCCTGCTGGCCGCCGTCGCGCTCTACCCAGATCACCTCGACCTGCGCCGCGCTCTGCAGCACCTGGCGCTCGGCGGCGTCCTGGATCTCGATCACCGCCAGCACCCGGCGCCCGGCCGGCAATTCTTCCAGGCGCCGGGCAATCGCCGGCAGCGCGGTTTCATCGCCGATCAGCAGGTAGCTGTCGAACATGTCCGGCACGATCATCGAGCCGCGCGGCCCGCCGATATGCAGGAACTGACCGGGCTTGGCCTGCTCGGCCCAGGTCGAGGCAGGGCCGTCGCCGTGCAGCACGAAATCGATATCCAGTTCACCGATGTCCAGGTCGTAGCGTCGTGGCGTGTAGTCGCGCATGGCCGGCATCGCGCCGTTGTCCTTGCCCGGGCCCAGCACCAGGGTCTCCAGGGCCGCCTGCTGTTCGGCGTTCTGTGGGAACAGCAGCTTTATATGGTCGTCGCTGCCCAGGCTGATGAAACCGGCGAGTTCCGGCCCGCCCAGGGTGATGCGGCGCATGCGCGGGGTCAGGTCGACCACCCGCAGCACTTCCAGGCGGCGGCGTTTGATCTCGTGGCTGACCCGATGAATCGATGGCGAATTGTCTACGGTCATTCAGCTGACTCCTGAGCAGAAGGGTTGGCCGGGCCGTCGACGATGGCGCGGGCGGTGTTGTTCAGCAGGTCGCGGACTCGCACGATTTCTTGCGGGTTCCAGCGGCCGTGGTGCATCTGCAGGGCGTGGCGCAGGTTGTGCACCGCCTCGTGGATTTCCGCCGGGCGATCGTGGCCGCGCAGCGAGCGCTTGCTGACGTCGATGCGCATGCGCACGCCATCCAGGGCAATCGCCTGGTCCTGTAAGGACAGACGGCCGGCCTCGGTCACGCTGTAGCGTTTTTTCCCGCCTTCGGCGTCGCCGCTGATCAATTCGCTCTCTTCGAGGAAGGTCAGGGTCGGGTAGATCACGCCAGGGCTGGGGCTGTAGGCGCCATCGAACATGCCTTCGATCTGGCGGATCAGGTCGTAGCCGTGGCACGGCTGCTCGGCGATCAGCGCCAGCAACAGCAACTTCAGGTCGCCGGGGGCGAAGACCCGCGGGCCACGGCCGCCGCGTTCGCGCCCGGGGCGTTTTTCGAAACCGTCGTGGCCGTCGCCGTACTCGCGGTGGGGGTGGTGGTGTTCTCTCATTTTCTCTTTCTCCTGTGCGGTTAAGACATAACTTAAGATATATCTTAATCGCCGCGCAAGTACTTCCGTGCTGGCCGCACCAGCCGTTTGTCGCAGAGGGGGAGAATCGAGACAGTCCGTAGCCGCTGCCG